>JAIRTI010000278.1 GCA_031255035.1 Desulfovibrio sp. | reverse complement strand
ACCGTGGCGTACACGGACGAGGCCGCGTCCGAGCCCAGCATCTGAACGCAAAAAGCCAGGGCCGGGGGATCGGTCATGCTGCCCGCGAGCAGGCCGCAGATGGTGGCGTAATCGTATTTGAGCCACACGCGGACCATGACGGCGGTGATCATCAGCGGAAAAAAGGTCAGGCAGGCCCCGGCAAGCACCCATGTCGGCCCCGATCCGCCGGTCAGGGTTTCCACGAATCCGGCGCCGGCATTGAGCCCGACGCAGGCGAGAAACAGGGCGATGCCCACCTCGCGCAGAATCAGGTTCGCGCCCAGGGGCAAATACCAGACCATGCCGCAGAAATGATTCAGACGGCTGAGCAGGATCGCCGCCAGCAGCGGCCCGCCGGCCAGGCCCAGCTTCACGCCCGAAGGCAGTCCAGGAATGCTCAGAGGAATGCTGCCGAGAACTACGCCCAATAAAATGCCAAGGAAAATCGGCATGACGTGGGGGTGATCCAGGGCTTTTTCCGAGTTGCCGAGCATGGCGGCGGCGCGTTCCAGATCCTGGGCTTCACCGACGCAGACCAGCTTGTCGCCGTAATGCAGATGCACACCGGGACCAGCCGTGAATTCCACGCCGGCCCTGGAAATACGGGTCACGGTGACGCCCGATTCCGGGGTCAGCCCAAGGGCCTGCACCGATTTTCCGGCCACCTGGCTTTTGGTGACCAGGAGGTGTCTGATGAGCAAGGGGCCGATTTCCTCGCGCAGGTCGATGTCGCTGGGCGGCCCCATAAGGATGTTCAGCTTCTCAAGCTGGCTTTCAAGCCCGACGGCGTGGACCAGCATATCCTGTTCAAGCACGGTATCGGCGGTCGCCGCGTGAAAACAGGCCGTATCCGGCTCCTGCACCCTTGAGAGCACGACGCCGCTAGGGTAAAGCTCGAAAAAGCGGCTCAGGGTCATGCCGGTCAGGTTGGGATTTTTGACCACATAGGTCTGGGAGCGCACCGGCGGGTGCAGGATCGCGTCCAGACGCCGCAGATACTCAAGCTCTTTCTCCGGCTTGATGCGAAAGACCGCCCGCACCAGAAGCATGGCCAGGATGATGCCGAGGATGCCGCAGGGGTATGCCGCCGCATAGGCCATGCCCGCTTCGGCGACGGCCGCGTCCGTCCCTTGAGGAAGGATTTCGCTGAAGGCCTGGGAAGCGGCCGCCAGCGACGGGGTATTAGTGACCGCGCCGCTCAGCAGCCCGATGGTCGCGGGCAGGGGCAGACCGAGCAGGAGATAGCAGATCGCCGCCCCGACCGCGCCAAGACTGACGATCAGAAAGGCCGCCAGGTTCAGGTACAGGCCCCGGCGGCGGAGCGAATCCACAAAGCCCGGCCCCACCTGCATGCCCACAGTGAAGACGAAAAGGATGAGCCCGAATTCGCGCACAAAGTGGAGGATTTCCGGTTCAACGGTCATGCCGCAGTGGGCGAGGGCAAGGCCGCTGAAGAGCACCCCGCCGACGCCGAGGCGGATGCCTTTGACCCGTATGAGGCCGATGCCCAGGCCCAAGGTTACGGCAAGGCTCAGGGCGACGACCGCCTGGGCGACGCCGTGTCTTGTGAAAAGCTCGATAAACCACTGCATGGCGACCTGCCGGCTGGGGTAGAACGGGGCTTGTCTATGATTTCGGGCTGACTCTAACAGCGTTTGTAAACGTATACAACACAAAAGGAGATAAAGCGGCAGTTCTCAGAGAAGCGCCGCTTTTTCGTTTTGGCGTCGTTGCCGGGCTTTTTTAAGGGGGGGCAGGCCCTTGCGGCTCAGGTAAAATAGTCAACCGCGTACTTGAGGGCGGTGCCGATAATAACGGCGCCCAGAGCCCACTTGATGACCGTGGCCGGGACGTATTTCTGGCAACGGGCGCCGAGATACATGCCGGCCGCGCCGCCCAGGCCGAAGAGCAGCCCGAGCCCCCAGTCCGGAGAGACGCTCTGTTCCGGGTAGTATGGCGCAATCAGGCTATAGAAGGCGACGCCGGCGATGGAGGTCAGGAAAGTGCCCATGAGCGTGGCGCCGCTGATGGTATGCACCGGCAGCCGGAACCAGGAAACGAAGAAGGGCGCGATAATGGCACCGCCGCCTATACCGTAGGCGCCGCCGATGACCCCCACGATAAAGGCCAGGGCGAAGACGCCGGAGGTGGGGCATTCGTGCAACTCGCCCTGGAAGGTATACGCGATACGACGGACTGAGCTTTCTTCCAGGGTAACGGTGAATTCTCCACCGGCGCCGGACGTCACGATGCCGCGAGGCTGAACTTTGCCCTGGCGTTTTTTCAGCAGATCGCCGACAAGCTTGGCACCGATATAGAGCAGGACGCAGGCGGCGAAGAGCTTGAAGGGCTTTGGGTCGGGCAGCCAGGCGACGCGCACGTAAGCGCCTATGAAAACGCCCGGCAGGGTTCCGACGGCGACGGCCAGGGTCAGGGGCCAGACCATCCGTTTTTCTTTGATATAGCGGTATACCCCGCTGGGAATGGCCACCACGTTGTAGAACTGGTTGGTGGCGCTGACCGAGGGCGCGGTGTAGCCGAGAAAAGACATTTGAAAGGGCAGCAGCAGGAAAGCCCCGGAAATGCCGCCCATGGAGGCGAAAAAGGACACGCAGAACGCGGCGAGGGGCGGCACAAGGGGCGAAACTTCAATTCCGGCGACAGCGAAATACATGGCGGCCTCCTGAAAAAGGCGGTCCCGGCTGAAAAGATCGAGACTGCCATAGTCACGAAAATTTTAATTTTAGTGACTATATTAAAAAGAACCCTGCTTGTCAATGCGCACTACCTTCCTTCAGCAATTCTAATTTTGTCGAAGCCAATTTGATCGCATGTGGGCTCTGCCCACACCCGCCAGGACCTTGCCGGCCCTGGACCCGGCGATTGGGTGGCTGATAGTCGTGCCCTGTTGCTATGTGCAGCCGGAACCCAAGTGGCGCCCTGTTGCTGCGCGCAGCCGGAACCCAAACTGAGGGGGTCCGGGGGAAATCATTTCCCCCGGCTGGGTCCGGGGCAGCGCCCCGGCCGCCGGAGGCATTGCCTTTCACAGTTGGCGAATGGGGGGCCGCAAAAAGGCTCATAATGAGTATTGCCGCTTTCTCTCCTTTTTATTATATACGTTTCCCAACGCTGCCAGAGTCAGACCGAAACCATAGACAAGTCCCGTCTCACTTCAGCCGGCAGGTCGCCATGCAGTGGTTTATCGAGCTTTTCACAAGACACGGCGTCGCCCAGGCGGTCGTCGCCCTGAGCCTTGCCGTAACCTTGGGCCTGGGCATCGGTTTCATACGGGTCAAGGGCATCCGCCTCGGCGTCGGCGGGGTGCTCTTCAGCGGCC
>JAIRTI010000236.1 GCA_031255035.1 Desulfovibrio sp. | reverse complement strand
GGGGCAAAGAGCCGGCCGTTCACCCCTTCCCGCACCAGTTCCGGCAGGTTGCTCACGGCAAAGGCGAACACCGGCTTTCGCGCCAGGCCCGCTTCGATGACCACGTTGCCGAAGCCCTCCCACAGCGAACTGAGCACAAAAAGGTCTATTTCAGCCCAGAAAGGGGCCAAGTCGTCCATAAACCCGACAAAGTCCACCCGCTCCCGGAGGTCGAGTTCGCCGGCCAGCGCCTTGAGTTCCGCTTCGCGCTCGCCTCGGCCGGCGATGACGAGGCGGGCGTCCAGCCCCTTGTCGAGGAGCATGCGCAGAAGGTGCAGCAGCAGGTGCTGCCCTTTCTGCCGGTTGAGTCTGCCCGCGTTGCCGAGGATGACGGGCCGGCGCGCGCCGGACCAGCCGCTTCCGGCAGGGCGGTCCTCCGGCGCGGGCACGGCGTCGAGGGCAGCGTCAAAGGCGGGAATATCTATGCCGTTGGGCAGGATGCTGATGCGTTCCGGCTCGACAAGGCGGGGATTGCGCGCCAGCAGAGCCTCACGGGTAGCCGTGGAATTGACGATCACCCGGGTGAGCGCCTTGGCGTAGAGAAAACGGTTGAGGGCCGAGTCGCGCACCTCTAAGGCGCTGCCCCGGCGGTAGATCACGTGACGGACGCCGGCGGATCGAGCGGCCGTGGCTGCGGCCTTCACGTCCGAAGGCAGGTTCATGATCAGCGCGTCGGCCTTTTCCGTCCTGAAAAGGGCGGCGAGGCGGATATGCGTCAGAGGGTTCAGAAAGGCGAGCCGGGAAAGCCCGAAGGGAATCAGCGTTATGTCGGCCTCACGCAGGGCGCGGGCGTGGATCTCGCTTTCCGGGCGGCAGAGCAGGAGCACGCGCCAGCCGCGCCGCGCCAGGCTGCGCGCCGCATTGAGGTGCCAGACCTCGCCGCCGCCCCAGGGGATGTTGCCGTTGCAAAAACAGACGGTGCGCAAAGCCCTCTACACCAGCTTGTTGAAGATAAGGGTGTACAGGTTCCTGATGATCAGGGAAAGCTTGAGTCGCAGGCGGGCGCGGTCCGTGGCGTCCAGGGCCAGCACTTCGGCGAGATAATCGGCCACGGGCAGGAAATCGGTGTCTTTTTTCGGGTTGAACAGGTCGATGTAAATATTGATCCGGTTCGCCAGTTCCAGGGATTCCTTGTCCTGGCCGGACAGCATCGGGGCGCTGGCGCGGAACTCCTCGAAGAATTCCCTGGCGTTGTTGGGAAAGGATTTTTGCAGGGCCAGACCCCACAGGGCGATGCAGAGGGCCCTCAACTCCCTCAGGATTTTGGTGCGCCGCAGAAATTGAAAGGGCTTGACTCCGATTTCCTCAAGCTCGGCTTTGAAGTCCAGGCAGGCGTATAAGGCCAGGAATTGCCGGATGACTTCGGCCGCGCTATACTCCGCGACGCTGATGCGGGTCGTGGAGTCGGTAGCGTCAATGACGGTATTGAAAAAAACGGGGGTTCTCTGTGACATTCCTCATAGATACAAGAAGGGCCATTATGAAGCAAGAAAAAACAGTCTGGCGACGTCTGGGGCGAGCAAAGGCTGACTGTAAAATAAGTTGGAAAAACAACGTATTGAATGATGCGGAGAGATATTTTTCGGCGTTCGCCGGCCAAATGGCCTTGTCCGCGCCTTGCCGGTTCTTCAGCCATGGTTCTCGCGCCGTAAGTCGATGCTTTGACGGGCATGTCCGCACCGTGTGATGCCATCATGGCGCGGGCGCGCTTTCCGCGCGGCCTGTTTCAGCCGCCCGGCGCATACCGCTTTGCCGCCGACGCCCTGCTGCTGGCTTCTTTCCTGCCCGCCCCGCCGGGCGCCCGTCTGCTTGATCTCGGTGCCGGCTGCGGGGTGGCGGCCCTGGGCATGCTGTGCCGCTGTGAGGGGATCGTCGCCCACGGTCTGGACAGTCAGCCGGCCCTTGTGGCGGCGGCGCGGGAAAATGCGTCCCGCCTGGGCTTTTCCCGGAGATTTGCCGCCTTTTGCCGCGACCTGGCCTCGGAGACCTTGTTCGCCGCGAACGGTTCCGGGCGGGACGGCGGCCGAAGCGGGCGCCGGGGCCGTAGCCTCTGGTCGGAGCGGTTGCCGGAGCAAGGCGCCTACGATCTGGCTCTGGCCAATCCTCCGTTTCGCCGCAAAGACCAGGGCCGCCTGCCGCGAAGCGAGGCCCGGCGCGTCGCCTTGTTTGAGGAAGAGAATACCCTTTTTGTTTTTTGCCGCACGGCTTCGCAGGCACTGACCGCGAACGGACGGCTCGGCCTGGTGTACCCGGCCGCCCGCCGTGACGATCTGTTCGCCGCCCTTGAGGCCGTCCGGCTCCGTCCCTTGCGGCTCGTGCCGGTGCGGGCGCGCAAAAATGAGCCCGCTTCCCTGCTTCTGGTGGAGGCCGGGCGCTCTTCCCCGAAGGGGTTGGCGCTCAGCGAGGAGGCCGCGCTTAGCCTCCATGAAGGGGAAGGCGAAGCCAGCCGTTTCAGCGAGGAAGCCCTGGCGTTTTGCCCCTGGCTGCGGCCCGGAAAGCCGGGCGCTTTCCCCTGAGAGTCCAAAATATCACCGTTGGCAGGCGGGACAATATACCGTGCCTCGGCCTGCCACGCGCGCGCTTTGCAGGGGGCCGCCGCAGGCAAGGCAGGTCTCTCCCTTGCGCCCGTATACGGCAAAATTGTTCTGAAAGGCCCCGGCGTTGCCGAGGGCGTCCCGGTAATCTCGAATGGAGCTGCCGCACTCGCGGATGGCGAGAGCCAGTATCTCCTGAAGCGCCCCGGCCAGGGCGGCAAGGCCGGCGCCGTCAAGAGAGGCGGCCGCTCCGGATGGTCTGATGCCCGCCTTGAAGAGGGCCTCGTCGGCATAGATGTTGCCGATCCCGGCAAGGATCGTCTGGTCGAGCAGGCAGGCCTTGACCGATCGGGCGCGCCCGGAAAAGCGCGAAGCCAGGTGCGCGGCCAGTTCGTCGCGGCTGAGTTCCAGGGGCTCCGGGCCGAGGTTCCGCCAAAAGGGCCAGTCCGCCAGTTCATCCGGGCGCATGACCCGGCACCAGCCGAAGGTCCGCATGTCGTCGAAAAAAAGGCGGCCGGCCGGCGTAAGGCCCTCGTCGTCCTCGGACAAGTCAAAGATAATACGCGTGTGCTTGAGCGGCTCGGTACCCTCGGGATGAACGAAAAAGCGCCCGGTCATTTTGAGGTGAAAGGCGAGCAGTATGTCCCCGGCCTGCTGTCTGGGGCGGACGGCGAACAGCAAAAGCTTGGCCCTGCGGAAAATGCGCTCCACGCGCCCGCCCGAAAGCAAAGGCAGCAGAGCCTCTCCCTGCTGAAGGACTTTGGGGTGCGGTGCCGTCACGGCGCTGATAACGCGCCCGGCGACCTGCGGGGTCAGGGTACGGACGATGGTTTCAACTTCCGGCAGTTCCGGCATGACGTTTCCCTCGGA
>JAIRTI010000234.1 GCA_031255035.1 Desulfovibrio sp. | reverse complement strand
CCCCGCCGCCCCCCCCCCCCCCCGCCCCCGCCCCCCCCCCCCCCCCCCCCCCCCGCCGGAGGCATTGCCTTTCGCGGTTGGCGAATGGGGGGCCAAAACCCGAAGAGGCCGCTCCCCTTATAAACAAGGGAACCACTGATTTAATATCTTGTTCGTGGGGTGTGGGCAACACCCGGGAAGCTCTGTTTTTTCGTTTTGGCGTCGTTGCTGTTCAGCAGCACTGCTTTCTCGGAGGCAATTCAGGATTTTTCCAGAATTTCCAGAGTTTTTTTAGTATTTTCTAAAAATAATTTAGAAAATAATTTGATTATTTCTAGAAAATAATGCAAATTTGAAACGTGTCGTTCCGCGCCGGACGCCATTCCACCATGAAAGACCACGGGCTGTAACGGCAAATCGGGGGAGCATCCATGCGCACTATAAACTTCGGGAGATCAAATATGAAACGCCTTACCATTCTTTGCGCGACTTTTCTGGCGCTGCTGGTGTCTTTGTCCCCAGCCTCCCCGGCCGACACTTCGGCGGGCATCAACGTCAGCCGGGGGAAGGAAGACAGCATGGCCTACTCTCTAAATGTCATGCAAAAATATGAATCCTGGATTGACAATGAAAATCTGACGCTGGGACCCCTGGCTGAAATCGGCGCCCATGCCTGGGTTCCGGATCACGACGACACTATCTTCGGCGGATTTCTCGCTCCCGGGCTTCGCCTCGCCCTGAATACCAACGCGCAAATCCAGCCCTATCTGGAAGGAAGCGTTGGCGGCGCCCTGAACAGCAAACGCAAGATCGACCGCCTCGACCTTGGCAGCCATGCGCTTTTCCGCAGCAGAGGAACAGTCGGGCTTTCTTTCGGCGATGAACTGCGCCACCGTATCCAGGGCGACTATGTACACTACTCAACCATGGGACTGACCAAAGAAAACGACGGCTACGACACCTACGGGGTATCATACGGCTATAATTTTTGAGGGGCTGGACTCTTTGATCCATCTCCCGATTATTCTGTTGTCGAAGCCAATTTGATCGCATGTGGGCTCTGCCCACACCCGCCAGGGCCTTGCCGGCCCTGGACCCGGCGATTGGGTGACTGGAGTGGCACCCTGTTGCTATGTGCAGTCGGAACCCAAACTGAGGGGGTCCGGGGGAAATCATTTCCTCTGGCGGGGTCCGTCCGGGGCAGCGTCCCGGTTATTCTGTTGTCGAAGCCAATATAATCGCATGCGGGCTCTGCCCGCACCCGCCAGGGCCTTGCCGGCCCCGGCTTCGTATCTGGACCCGGCGAATGGGTGACTGGAGTGGCGCTCTGTTGCTATGCGCAGCCGGAACCCAAACTGAGGGGGTCCGGGGGAAATCATTTCCCCCGGCGGGGTCCGGGGCAGCGCCCCGGCCGCCGGAGGCATTGCCTTTCAAAGTTACTCCGCCCTTCCCTAAGAAACTTTGTCGCAGTAAAAAGAACGCTGGGCCTGGGCGTGAACGTGGCGGTCGCCGTTGAAGTAGCGGGCCTGTTTGCGTCCGGCGGCCTGACGTTCGCGAAGACTTTGCCGCAGAACTTCCGCCTTGGCGTGCAGCGTCTTCTGCGTTTCAAGCACCTGCGTCAGAGCGGTCCGCAATTCTTCCTCGTCAAAGCCTTCGCGGTTTTGCCAGGCCTTCCATAAAAGCTCGGCGCGCTTGTCCGCCAGTTCTTTGACTTTATCCACGTCTTCGTTGGCCAGAGCGTTTTCCTCCGACGGAACGAGGGCCAGCAACTCGTCCAGCAGAACCGCGCAGGCGTGCATGGCTATGCCGCCTTCGCGGCCGCGATGTCCTGGGCAATGGAGGCGATGACGCCGCGCCAGCCTTCGCAGGCGGGCAGGTATTCGTATTCGATGAGGTCGGCCACGAGCACCCAGTCTTCGTTGGCCATAACGTCGACGATTTCGCCGAGCAACTCGCCCAGTCTGTCGCCCAGAACCTCAAGCGCCGAAGACGGGCCGCTGCCGTAACCGACGCGCAGCACGTTGATGGTGCCGAGCATGTCGCGGGTAACGGCGATGATATCCTGGAGCACTTCCAGACCTTCCGCCAGCTCGCTCTGGCGCAGAAGATCCGCGGCCCGGATGCCGCCGTTGGCCATGATGCCGATGACCTTGGGCAATTCCTCGACCACATCGTCGGCCATTTCATCAACCGAGATGGTGCGCAGTTCGAGACGCCCGATGCTCTCCGCCTCGATATCCTCGGCCTGATGAGGATACAGCTCCGAAAACGCCTCGTCGTCAACAAAGACGTCGGTCACGATACGCTGTTCCATGTCCTCTTCTTCCATAAGTTTGCTGAGCACTTCTTCGAGATTGCTGTAATTGGAAAGCGTAAGGCCGCTCTCCCGCCCGTCAATGATGATCATAACCTTCTCCTTCTTCCCCCCCACAGGGGCAATTTTTGCAGTAATGCGCAAAATTGTGCAATTATCATACCAAAATCGCTACACGCATTTCCCGCCTTCAAGCTCGGCGGTCAGGGCCTGTAATAATCGGATGAAGGCGCCGGCCGCCAGCAGGACGTCCGCCAGTTCGCGTCCTTCGGCCTGGGTCTCCTGCGTCCATAGAAGGGACAGGGCGGCAAGGCAGGAGCTTTCCGAGAGAATTCGACGCACTTTCCCCCAGGTCGCCAGGAAGCGATCGCGCATGGGCGCCGCCGGACGAGCCAGAAGCACCCGGCCCTGCTGGATGAAAAGCTCGGCCATGGCCGCCGCCGCTTGCGTCTGAAGGACGATGCCGCCCCGCATGTCGGCGGGCAGGCTGAGGCAATCGGGACAAGGCGCCGGCGCAAAATCCGTCCGGCCCGAACTGTCAAGAAACTGTCGTATATAATGACGCTGTATGCCAAGCCAGGCCGCCCTCGGGCTTGTCCCGTGCCCGGAGAGCGATTCGAGCGCTATAAATCCATATTTGTCGCGCACGGACAGCCAGACCCGCGCCGCCCCGTCGTCCGCCGGCGTGCGCCAGCGCCCTTCCCGCAGGAAAGACCGCGCCAGGGCCACGATAAATGAAGGACGCGCCACACGGCGGCAGGCGTGGCCGTCCGGGCATTCAAGGCCAAAGGCGCACGGATGGCAGGGCAGATCCGGCTCGACCGAACAGCTTCCCTCCCGGTACGGGCCGGTATCAAAAGGCTGGGCCGTGGCGAGGAACAGCGCCAGTATCGGCGTCTTCAAACCGGCGGCGAGGTGCATGGTCCCGGTATCGTTGGTAATAAGCAGCCTGGATGAGCAAAGGGCGGCGGCAAGCTCCGCCAGGGAGGTCTCGCCGCACAGATCGCAAAAGGGCCCTGAGGCCGCCTGCGCGTAGCGCTCTGCCAGATGCCGCTCGGCCTTGCTGCCCAGAAGCACAGGGCACAGACCCTCCTCATGCCATAAAGCCGTTCCGACTTGAGCAAAATAGTCTGCCGGCCAGCGGCGTTTGTCGTCGCTGGCGCCAAGCTGAAGGGCGACAAAGCCTTGGCAGCCCTCCGGGGCAAGGCCGGACAGGCGGGCCGCCATAGCGGAGCGGACGCTTTGAGCCGGGGGAAGGAGCGTCCCGTCGCCAGAGTCAACCAGATCGGCGCCGGCAGCGGTTTTTCTGAAAATATCCACAATATTGAAAGGGCTGACCCCTCGAACCAGGGAAGCCCCCTGCAAGAAGGCCGCCCAGGCGTTACCGTTCAGGCCGAAGCCGTGCCCGTCCATAAAAAATCCCGAGCACGGCCTGCCCTGGGCAATATAGCGGGCAAGCAGCCGGGCCGAGGTCGAGGGCGTCAGGTTGCAGACCGCGTCCGGAGAAAACGCGGCGAACAGTTCGGCCCGCCAGGAGGCGAGAATGGCAAGCGCCCCGGCCCAGCCGGGCGGACCTTCGCTCTCGCCGGAATCCCCGTCCCGGTCAAGCAAAGCCAGTATGTCCCCGCCGGGCAGGGGCGCAACGTGCGCAATCCCGGACAAAAGGGCGGCGCCGCCGGTAAAATTGTTCAGGCAGCTTACGCCGACGCGGTGCCCCTGCCGGACGAGGTCATGAACAGCCGCCTGGCTCTGGAGCAGATCGCCGAAGCGGGTGAGGTTGAGCAAAAGGATGTTCATGGCTTTGCCCGGCAAAAAAAGAAAGATTGATGCTCCGTTTCGTCATGCAAAAATCATTCCCGAATATTGGTTTCCCTGGTGTCGCCCACACGCCGCGAACAAAAGGCAATGCCTCCGGCGGCCAAAGGGGCGCTGCCCCTTTGGCATCCCCGCCGGGGGAAATGATTTCCCCCGGACCCACTCAGTTTGGGGACCACACTTGGTAGCGTGGGCGAGACACTGGAAGCGTTATTTTTCCTTTTGGCCGGACGCAAGGATTTGTCGCAAGGCTTTTTAAGGGGGGCAGGACTCTTTTGTCCAGCCCCCCTTAAAAAATGCCGCGACAACGACGCCAAAACGAAAAACAGCGCTTCCCGAATGAGGGGTCCAGGGGAAATCA
>JAIRTI010000213.1 GCA_031255035.1 Desulfovibrio sp. | reverse complement strand
CTGTGGGCTCTGCCCCCAAGCGATCAAATTGGCTTCGACAAAATTAGAATTTACGGCGGGCAAATCCTTGCGGAGCATTTCATGTGTGAAATGCTCTAGTATGACCACTTTCCGTTGAGGTACTTGACAAGCTCCGTCATATCTTCGGAACGCTGCATCAGAAATGGACCCCTGGAAGCGGCCGCCTTGCTCGGGCCCGTACAGACGTATTCGTTTTCCGAGTAACGCATGTAGCCTATGTATTTCACCACGCCGGGGTTGGTCGCCTTGGTGACGGAAACTTTGATGCTTCCGGGGTCAATGGCGATGTACCTTGCGGTAAAGGAACCGTTGCCGTTGCTCACCACTTCCTTTTTGCCTTCCGAAGGCAAAATGCAGCGGTTGATTGACGCAATTGTTTCCTCGGCAAATTTTTTCAAGCCGGCCTCAAGCGCTTCGTTGGATTCGGAAGCGGCGGCCGGCGTCGGTTTGTCGGCGCCGGCCGCCAAAGCCGCCGAGGTCAGAACGAAACAGAGAAGCAGGGCAAGTATCAATGGGACGGCAACAGGGCGAATTTTCATCGCAAACGGCTCCTGTAACGTGGGGCGGGCTACTTTTCGGACGAGGTCTGATATGGTTGAATCCGTGCCCCTGTCGCAAGGCATTCAAATTTGTGACTTTCGGTCCTTATTCAAAAAGGCCCGGCGGAGTAATCCCGCCGGGCCTTTATTCAAGCTTGGCGCTTCCTAGCGGAAGTCGATTTCAGCGCGACGGTTCAGGCGACGGCCTTCCGCAGTGCCGTTGTCATACTTGGGCATGGTCTTGCCATAGCCACGGGTAGACATGCTGTCGGCCGGGATGCCTTTCTTGACCAGGTACGCCTTAACGGAGGCGGCGCGACGCTCGGACAGACGCTGGTTCAGTGCGTCGCCGCCGAGGGAGCAGGTGTGGCCGCTGATGGTCACGTTGCTGGAACCGCCGCTCAGGATGTTGGCCAGTTCGTCCAGAACGGAAGCGGATTCGCGGGTGATTACAGCGGAACCCAGAGCGAACTGAACGCTGCGAAGCATGATGTTGCCGGAGGCGCAGAAAACATCGGTGACGAATTTGTCAACGGCTTCTCCGTGGTCGAGCAGGTTTTCAGCGCGAACGGACACGCTTTCGCCGGGGCGCAGGGCGGCGATGCTGTCAAGCACCAGCTGACCTTCATGCGTGTCGGCAAGGGAGATGATGTGGAACACCAGGCCGGGGTTGGCGGCCAGAGCAGCCTGAGCCGCGGCCAGGGGGTCCATGCCGCGGTTGTTTTCGCCGTCGGACACGATGATGACGGCCGCCGGGGAGGGCAGGCCGGCATACAGGGCGTTGGTCCAGTGAGCAATGCCGTCACCCATGGGGGTAAGGCGGTTGAACACTTCGTAGGTGCTTTTCAGGGAGTTGAAGCCCTTTTCGAACACGGGACGGCTGTAGGTTTGCTGGGGAACGACTTCTCTGTCGGCGGCAAAGGTATGGATGCTGCCGGTGTAGCCGAGTTCGGGGATACGTTCGTTCACAAGGTGCAGAGCGGTTTTGGCCAGTTTGAATTTGTTCTCGGCCATTTGCTTGTGGAACATCATCATGGAACCGGATTGGTCAAGCAGGAAGTCAAAGCTGTTGACTTTGGGGCTCTGGCAGTTCACGGGCTGGGCGGCCATCGCGGTGGCGGCGAAAGCCATCAGCATCAGTGAAACCAGAGTCATCATGGTAAAACGTTTCATGAGCTCCTCCAAAAAAAATGTGTGGTTTAGGGCTTCTTCCGAATAAGTCAGTCTCAATTGCCCAGGCCAAACTATCCGATTTTACCGGATTGCACAAGCCCTGCAATAATATGTCCCGAAAAAAAATTCCGGTCCATATCTATTGAATGCTTTCCCTAGTGGCTACCATAGCGGATTCGAGAACTTCGTCAAGTGTTGGATGCGCAAAAATAACCGGCGGCGCGATATTTTTTTCCACCCCCAGCGCCAAGAGAAGCGAGGCGGCCCCGACAAGATGCGATACGCCGTGACCGACCGCGCAAACCCCTCGCAAAGCGTCGCCCTCCCACACCATGCGGGCAAAGCCCTGCGAATGGCCGTAACTCTGGGCAATGGCGTTGGCGGCCAAAGGCGCGCGCGAAATCGAGAGCTTTCCCGCCCCGTTTTTGCGCAATTCGGCCACAGTCGGGCCCACCCGCATGACCTCCATGGTGCCGTAAACGCAGGACGGCATGGCCGGCGGCGCGTACGCGCCCTTCGTGGCGCCGCTGATCAGGGAAACGGCGTGGCGGGCCTGATGATCGGCGGCATGGGCGAGAAGCGTGCGCCCGTTCACGTCGCCGACGGCGTAGACGTGTTCGGCGCAGCGCAGATATTCGTCCGTGGCCAGCCAGCCGCGTTCGCTCAGGGCGAGACCCGCTTCCCCCGGCGCCAGAGGAGCGGTCATGGCCTTGCGCCCGATAGCCAGCAGAGACGTCTCGGCCCTGATCTCCTCCCCGTCTTCAAAGCGCAGAAGGGATTGGCCGTCTACCGTGGACAGCGAGGCGATGCGCCGTCCCGCATGGATGGTCCATCCCTCTTTTTTGCAATAGGCGCCGACGGCCTCGCTGACGTCCTCGTCTTCGCCCGGAAGGATGCGCGGCATGACCTCGGCAAGCGTGATCCGGCATCCGAGCCGGTGGTAGAGTTCGCCAAGCTCCAGGCCGATGGCGCCGCCGCCCACGATAATCAGGCTCTCCGGCACGGCGCCGAGCCCCAGAATCCCCGCTGACGAGCGCACGCTGGCGCCGTCGGGCTTGAGACCCGGAAAGGAGGAGGGCACGGAGCCGGTCGCCACAATGCAATCACCGAAGGACAGGACGGCCTCGTCTTTTCCTTTGACGCTTATCCGCCGGGGCCCGGAAAAGCCGCCCCGTCCCCGGAACAGGGTGATGCCGGCGGCCAGCAATTTTTTTTCAAGGCTTTGCCGGCTTCCTTTGATGAAACGATCCTTGCGGCTTTGCGCGGCGGCAAAATCGCAATGAATCCCGCCGCTCATCACCTTATATTTGCGCTGCACGGCGAGCAGGGGGATGGCCGCGCTCGCCCCGAGCAGGTATTTTGTGGGAATGCAGCCCACGTTCAGGCAGGCGCCGCCCAAAAAAGCGGGCTCGACCAGCGCGGTTTTCATACCGGCCCCGGCCGCGTCAAAGGCGGCCCGCGTGCCCGCCGGACCTCCGCCCAGAATCACCAGATCAAAATGCTGTTGCGTGCTCATTCGGTCTTTCCTTAAATCAATGTTTTCTCAGGAAGCGCCCCATAGGCAATACCTCCTGGTTCTGAAACTCGGAGAACCGCCCTACAGCCTTGATACCCTATCGGCCCGCCGCTTTCAATCGGGCATCACCTTCAGCGGAAATTCTTATTTTGATGAAGCCAATTTGATCGCATGTGGGCTCCGCCCACACCCGCCAGGACCTTGCCGGCCCTGGACCCGGCGATTGGGCGGCTGATCGTTGTGCCCTGTTGATACGTTCAGTCAGAACCCAAACTGAGGGGGTCCGGGGCAGCGCCCCGGCCGCCGGAGGCATTGCCTTTCACAGTTGGCGCATGGGGGGCCGCAAAAAGC
>JAIRTI010000178.1 GCA_031255035.1 Desulfovibrio sp. | reverse complement strand
TTTCACGGCGGGTCACAGCGGGTGTTTGCCCCTGCCTCATCATGCCGCGGACGGGCTTGCCCGGTCATTCCCCCCGTATGTTTCGGGCGGCGGCGACACGGACTGCTCGCCGCCGCCTCGTCTGTCGCGTTGGTGAAGGCAGGCGCTGACGGTTTGCGCCGCCGCCACCAGTGAGGCTTGCCCCAAATGGGCGTAGCGCGTGGTCGTTCTAGGATCGCTGTGACCCAACAGCTTTTGGACCTCGTAGAGCGAATGTCCGGCGTTGACCAGAATACTGGCGAAGGTATGCCTCAGGTCATGAACGCGCACGTCCGCAAGGCCCAGGCACCGCCTCAGTTTGTTCCAAAAAAGGTAGATGTCGGAAAGGGGTTTGCCCGGAGCATGACCGGGAAAGAGCCACGGGCAATCCGGTTCACGCCGGATAGAGCAAATGATGGCCATAGCTTCGTCGGAAAGCGGGATGTGGCGCGGTTTGTTGGATTTGGACAACGGCACGGTGAGCAGGCGTTGATCCAGGCGCACGTTTTCCCAACGGGACGTAAGAATTTCACTCTTGCGCGCGCCGGTGAGCAAAAGCAGGCGGAGCGCCGTGGCCTCCGGTCGCGGCGATTCTTCCAGCGCCCGCATGAGCCGTCCGGCTTCATCAGGAGCGATATAGCGCTCCCGCTGCGCATGGACTTTGAGGGAAAACACACCTGCGCAAGGTGATTGTCCCAGGATGCCGCGCGTCACCGCAAGGGAGCAGACGCTCTTGAGAACGGCGAGGATACGGTTGCAGGTGGCCGGCGCCAGCCCTTGGGCCGCCAGATGATGCAGCCAGGCTTCCACCTCGCGACGGCTGATGCCGGTAAGCCCGCAAGCGCCGAAAGCCGGGGAAAGATACTGCCGGGCAATGCGCTCGTCTACATGCCAGCTGCGCTTGCGGAACCTGGCGTGCGGCAGGTAGAGACTCGCGACAAAGGCGTCAAGCGTTATGGCGGCGGTTTCCCTCTGCCCGCCGCGTCGCCTGACCGGCGGCGGGTTCGTGGGGAGTTGCGGCTGACGGTGAAAGACCATGCGGTTTCTCCTGGGAAAACGGTTGATGCCGGGTTGCGTATAAGCGGTGTCGCGTCCGGCTCAAGCGGCCCCGATGCCCCCCTTTAGATAGTATCGTCAATAGGTTGTCAAATTTCTAGATTTTTTGTAGACTCCTTGCAACCAAGGAGTTTCACATGCGCGCAACGCAGCGTCGTCATGATATCCCGGATCGAGTTTGGGAACTGTTGGAGCCGCATTTCCGCGAAGATATGATAGATATCTGTATCAACTCCGGCATTTGGCGGAAAATGCCTTTTTGCATCTGCAGCGTTGGCGCGGCATAGCCGCCCGATATGCCAAGAACAGCTCTTCCTTAAAGGCAACAACCGGTATTTTGGCATGAAGCGCCATATGGGTGTGGATGCGGGCAGCGGCTATGTGCACAGTCTTGAGACAACGGCGGCCAATGTGCACGATATTACGGTGGCGACACGACTTATCCGCGAAGACGATGAGGTTGTGTATGGTGATTCCGGCTATATAGGCATTGAGAAACGTGAAGAGGTGAAAAATTCACCACTAAGATGGCCGAGATAGAAGCGCTTTATTCAGTGCTTCCTTAGAATTGCTGACGGCCGGGTTCCGGGCGGGCTGCCGGAGGAGCGCCCGCCCGGCGATGTGCGCGCCGGTCTCAGACGATGCTGAGACTGTGGCCGTCGGCGTCGACCGTGACGATCTGGCCGTCGTGAATCTGGCCGGCGATCAGCTTTTTGGCCAGCGGCGTTTCCAGGTTCTGCTGGATATAGCGCCGCAGGGGTCTGGCCCCGTAAATCGGGTCGTAGGCGGCGCCGGCGATGAACTCCTTGGCCGCCGCGCTGACCTCCATGCTGATCTTGCGATCCGCCAGCCGGACGTTCAGCCTTGCCAGCAGCAGGTCGACGATGCCGACGATCTGCTCCAGCATCAGCGGCTTGAAGAGCACGGTTTCGTCTACCCGGTTCAGGAACTCGGGCTTGAAGTGGGCCTTCAGTTCGCGCATGACCGCCGCGGTCACGCCCTCGTGGAATTCGCCCTTGTCGCTGATGCCGTCGAGCATGATCGGGGAACCGATGTTTGAGGTCATGATGATGATGGTGTTGCGAAAATCCACCGTGCGCCCCTGGCTGTCGGTCAGGCGGCCGTCGTCCAGTATCTGGAGCAGAGCGTTGAACACGTCCGGGTGGGCCTTTTCAATCTCGTCAAAAAGGACCACGGAATAGGGTTTGCGCCGCACCGCCTCGGTGAGCTGGCCGCCCTCGTCATAGCCCACATAGCCAGGAGGCGCGCCGATGAGCCTGGCAACGGAATGCTTTTCCATATACTCGCTCATGTCCAGGCGGACCATGTTCTCTTCGGTGTCGAAAAGGGCCTGGGCCAGGGTTTTGCACAGCTCCGTCTTGCCCACGCCCGTCGGACCGAGAAAGATGAAGGAGCCGATGGGCCGGGCGGCGTCCGAAAGCCCGGCGCGGGAGCGCATGACCGCTTCGGACACGGCCGTGATCGCTTCATCCTGGCCCACGACCCGCCGGTGCAGGGTTTCCGGCAGGCGGAGCAGTTTTTCCCGCTCGGACTCCAGAAGCCTGGTCACGGGAATGCCGGTCCAGCGGGCCACGATTTCGGCGATATCGTCCGGCAGGACTTCCTCTTTCAACAGCCGTGAGGAATCCTGGCCTTTGGCCTCGTCGGCGGAAGCTCCGGCCTCGGCCAGGTCTTTTTCCAGGCGCTGCAAGACGCCGTATTTCAGTTCGGCCGCCTTGTTCAGGTCGTAGGCGCGTTCGGCCTCTTCAATCTCGCGGCGGGTATGCTCAATGGCTTCCTTCAACTCGCGGATGCGGTTGATGCCGCCCTTTTCCCGCTCCCACTGGCTCATAAGCCCGGCCTGCCTGGCGCGCAGGGTTTCAAGCTCGTTCTCAAGACGCTCAAGGCGCTCGCGTGAGGCCGCGTCCGTTTCCTTGCGCAGGGCCTCGCGCTCGATCTCAAGCTGCATGATCTTGCGGCCGGCTTCGTCAAGCTCCGCCGGCAGCGAGTCGATCTCGGTGCGGATCATAGCCGCGGCCTCGTCAATAAGGTCAATGGCCTTATCGGGCAGTTGCCGGTCACTTATATAACGGGTGGAGAGCACAACCGCCTCGACAATGGCCGCGTCCGCGATGCGCACCCCGTGGTGCACCTCGAAGCGCTCTTTCAGGCCGCGCAGGATGGAGATGGCGTCCTCCAGGCCCGGCTCTTCGACAAGCAGGGGCTGGAAGCGCCGCTCAAGGGCCGGGTCTTTCTCGATGTATTTGCGGTATTCATCCAGGGTGGTCGCGCCGATGCAATGCAGCTCACCCCTGGCCAGAAGCGGTTTGAGCAGGTTGCCGGCGTCCATGGCACCGTCGGTGCGCCCGGCGCCGACAATGGTGTGCAGTTCGTCGATGAACAGGATGATGCGGCCTTCGGAGTCCTGGACCTCTTTGAGCACGGCCTTGAGCCGCTCTTCAAATTCGCCCCGGTACTTGGCCCCGGCGATGAGCGCGCCCATGTCCAGGGCGTACACGGCCTTGTCTTTGATGCCCTCGGGCACGTCGCCCTTGAGAATGCGGTGGGCCAGACCTTCGACGATGGCGGTTTTGCCGACCCCGGCTTCGCCGATGAGCACCGGGTTGTTTTTGGTGCGGCGCGAGAGAATGCGGATGCAGCGCCGGATCTCGGCGTCCCGTCCGATGACCGGGTCGAGCTTGCCGCGCCGGGCTTCCTCCACCAGGTCCCGGCCGAACTTGTCCAGCGCTTCGTAAGTTTCTTCGGGGTTCCGGCTTGTGACCCGCTGATTGCCGCGCACCTCGGTCATGGCCGAGAGCACGCGTTCGCGGGTGACGTTGAAGAT
>JAIRTI010000142.1 GCA_031255035.1 Desulfovibrio sp. | reverse complement strand
GTGCGGCTCGGCGACCTGCGGATCATTGTTCGCGGCAAAGGCAAGGAACGCATGGTCATGGCCGACATGCACCAGAAGTATGCCGACAAGGCCGGCGGCGGCGACGAAGGACTGAAGACTCTGACCTTTATTGAAAAAGATGGACGGTGGTTGATAACTCAAGAAGACTGGAGCCCCATTGCCAATGAAACAGGTTATTAAAAAGCAGACCTACTACAACCTTCTGCTGATGCGCGACGACAGCGACGCACGTACCTTACGGCTGCACAGGACCGCGTTGTGGGTTTTATTCACTCTCCTGGCGGCACTTGTTATTGGCGGCGCGCTTGGCATTGCCGGCGGCATCCATTACTGGAAAAAATGCCGCGACCTTCGAGCCACGTACAGCGAACAGGACCGTGAATTTTCCGAGATGCGCCTGCAACTGGAGCGCCTCAGCAATCTTGAGAGCCTGATGGAGGCCAGCAACGGGGTGATTCCACAGGCAAAAAACGAGGAAGTCGGGGCCAGTCCCCTGCCTGACGCGCGACAGAACGCAACTCGCGCCCTGCCCGACTCCGGCCGGACGCCGGGCGTGAACGCCATCTCGCCCGGAGCAGCCGGCAACGCCACGCTTTCGCCGGACTCCGCGTCCGGCGTTGTACCCCAAGGGCAGTCCAACGCCACGCTTGAGAACCCGGCGGGCGAGGCGTCGGCTTCTTCCGCCAACGGGACGGGGGCGGTTAAGGGAGTATTGCCGCTGAATGTCGGGGACTGCCCGGTGCGCGTTGATAATTTTTATGCCCGCGTCAGCGGTTCGCAACGCCTGCGTATCAGCTACAACCTGTCCTCCAGCGGCTCCGAAAGCCAGCGCAACATCGTCGGCGGCGTCCGCTATCAAGCGGTTTTCGCCAACGGTTCCCGACTTGACCTGCCGCTTACGGACATGGACGGCACCCGTTTCTCCATCCTGCGCATGAAACCCATGCAAAGCGTGGCCCGTTTGCCTGAAGGCCGCAACGCGGATGACATCAAGAGCATCAATATGTACATTGAGGTCACGGGCGGCAAAAGCTATGTAGGCAACTTTCCCTTTACGCAATAACCGTCAGAAGGAAGACTCCATGACGACGGACAAGAGGCCCGAGGGTATCGCTGCCGGCGGCGGCGCGAAAGGCAAAGATTTCATCCGGGCCATGATGGCGCGGGATATGGCGTCGGGCCGCAAGCAAAGCGTACATACCCGTTTTCCGCCCGAGCCGAACGGCTATCTGCACCTCGGACACGCCAAATCCATCTGCCTCAACTTCGGGGCGGCCAGGGAATTCGGCGGGGCGTGCAATCTGCGTTTTGACGACACCAATCCCCTGAAGGAAAGCCAGGAATACGTGGACGCCATCCGGCGGGACGTGCATTGGCTGGGCTTTGACTGGGGGGAGCGCGAGTTTTACGCCTCGGACTATTTTGAGCAATTATACGGCTTTGCCGAGAAACTGATCCGCATGGGCAAGGCCTATGTGGACAGTCTGTCCGCGGACGACATCCGGGCCTACCGGGGCGCCCTGACCGAGCCCGGCAGAAACAGCCCCTTCCGGGACAGAAGCGCCGAGGAGAACCTGGACCTGTTCAGGCGGATGCGCGCCGGAGAGTTTGCCGACGGCGAGCATGTGCTCCGGGCGAAAATCGACATGGCCTCGCCCAATATCATCATGCGCGATCCGACCTTGTACCGGATTCGCCGCTCCGATCATCAAAGGACCGGGGACGCCTGGTGCATTTACCCGATGTACGACTTTACCCACTGCCTTTCCGACTCGCTGGAAGGCATTACCTATTCGCTCTGCACGCTTGAGTTCGTCAACAACCGGGAACTCTACGACTGGGTTCTGGAGACGCTCGGCGTGTTCCGCTCGGAACAGACGGAATTCGCCCGCCTGAATCTCACCCGCACCGTTCTTTCAAAGCGGAAGCTCATTCAACTGGTGGACGAAGGCCACGTCGCCGGCTGGGACGACCCGCGCATGCCGACGCTGGCGGGAATCCGCCGCCGGGGCGTTCCGCCCGAGGCCATCCGGGACTTCGCTGCCCGGATAGGGATATCCAGGGCGGACAATATCGTTGACTACGGCTATTATGAATTCTGCATCCGGGAAGCGCTGAACGCCACCGCCCCGCGCGCCATGGCCGTCCTGAACCCCGTCAGGGTGATTATCGAGAACTATCCCGAGGGCAAAGAAGAGTGGTTTGACCTGCCCCTGATGCCCGATGAACCGGACAAGGGCGCGCGCCGCGTGCCTTTTTCACGTGAGCTGTTCATCGAGCGCGAGGATTTTCGCGAAGACGCGCCGAAAAAATTCTTCCGTCTGGCGCCGGGTAAAGAGGTGCGCCTGCGCTGCGCCTACTACATTACCTGTACGCGGGTGGAAAAAGACGAAAACGGCGAAATCACCGCGCTGATATGCGTCTACGATCCGGAAAGCCGGGGCGGCGGAACGCCGGACGGACGCAAGGTCAAAGGCGCTTTGCACTGGGTTTCCGCGCCGCATGCGCTTACGGCCGAAGTGCGCCTCTATGACCATCTGTTCTTGCGGGATGATCCGGACAACATGCCGGAAGGACAAACTTTTCTTGACGCCATCAATCCGGAGTCGCTCGCCGTGGCGA
>JAIRTI010000074.1 GCA_031255035.1 Desulfovibrio sp. | reverse complement strand
TGGGCTACGTGCTCAAAGAGCTTATCCTCATCAGCGGGGAAAAAGAACTTTCCTTTGGTGAGCGCCGCCTGCTTGAGCAGGCCATGGGCCTCGTGACCAGCGAACTTTCCTGTGTGCTTGACCGCGATGCGGGTGAAATCAAAAATTTCATTGAAGATTATTACGCCGATGTGCTCATCAAGCAGGAAAAAGCGTCCTGAACGCTTGCCATGCGGCACAACTTACGCGAGTAGTGCTTTTCAGCAATCCGGATAAGGCCCCTTGGCCAGACTATGAACAGACATGCCGTGAACCGGGTGTTTTTGTTGCCATTCTGCCGCGCTTGGCCTATATACTGTAATACCAAGCTTTGCAGCCACGCGCCAGAGGATGGCATTGTTGACGATCCTTACCCTTGCCGGCCAGACGCCGGAACAGCCCCCACTCTTCTCCATACGCGTAAGGTGTGCGAACGCCGTACGCAGCGCGGCAACGGCACATTCGCCTCCCATGGGCCCGAATACCGGCAGGTCCTGACGCATCGAACCGTATTGGCCTGAACGAAAGACAAAGAAACGTTCGCTCCCGGAGCGGCCGATGACCGACAACACTTCAGCCCCCCCACCACTAATGCGGAAAAAGAAAACCTCACCCGATGTCGAAGAGGCACTGTTGGATTCAGGCATGAACCTGTCTGAACTCAAGGTCAAATCCATGACCGAACTTATGGCCCTGGCCGATTCTTTCAATGTGGAGAACGCCAGTTCCATGCGCAAACAGGAGCTTATTTTCGCCCTGCTGCAAAATTGCTCATCGCAAAACGGCGCGATTTTCGGCGACGGCGTGCTGGAGATACTGCCGGACGGTTTCGGCTTCCTGCGCTCCCCCCTATGTAGCTACATGCCGGGGCCGGACGATATTTATGTCTCCCCCTCGCAAATCCGCCGCTTCGGCCTGCGAAAGGGAGACATCGTCGCCGGGCAGATACGGCCGCCCAAGGAGGGCGAACGCTATTTCGCCCTGCTGAAAGTGAATGAAATCGGCTTCGAACCCCCGGCCAACGCCAAAAATCTCGTCCTCTTCGACAACCTCACCCCCATCTACCCCGACGAACGAATCCCCATGGAAACCGATGAAAAGGCCTATTCGGGCCGGGTCATCGACCTCATGGCGCCCGTGGGCTGTGGACAGCGCGGGATTATCGTCGCCCCGCCGCGCACCGGCAAGACCATTCTGCTCCAGTCTCTCGCCAACGCCATCAACGCCAACAACCCCGACGTCTACCTCATCGTCCTGCTTATCGACGAGCGCCCCGAGGAAGTGACGGATATGGAGCGCACGGTGAAAAAGGCCGAGGTCATTTCCTCCACCTTCGACGAGCCGCCCCAACGCCACGTGCAGGTCTGCGAAATGGTGCTCGAAAAAGCCAAACGCCTGGTAGAGCGCAAACGCGATGTGGTCATCCTGCTTGACTCCATTACCCGCCTGGGCCGGGCGTACAACGCCGTGACGCCCTCCTCCGGCCGCGTTCTGACCGGCGGCCTGGACGCCAACGCCCTGCAACGGCCCAAACGCTTTTTCGGCGCGGCCAGGAATATAGAGGAAGGCGGCAGCCTGACCATCATCGCCACCGCGCTCATCGATACCGGTTCGCGCATGGACGAAGTCATTTTTGAGGAGTTCAAGGGCACCGGCAACATGGAAATCTATCTGGACAGGCACCTGGCGGAAAAACGCGTCTTCCCGGCCATTGACATCAACCGCACCGGCACCCGCAAGGAAGAACTGCTGCTCTCCGACGACGTGCTCAACCGGGTGTGGATACTGCGCAAGATTCTCGCGCCCATGAGTTCCCTGGACAGCATGGAGTTCCTGCTGGACAAGATGCGCGGCACAAAGAACAACGCCGAATTCCTCAACGTCATGAACAAGTGATGGACAAAGACGCCATGCCCTCCAGCGCCGACGCTCTCTCCGCCCTGCTGTCCTGGCTCCGGGAACGCCACGCCGAAATCATGGGCCATGAAAAGGCGGCCCTGGCCGCTCTGGAAAAAAACGACACGGACGGCTACCGCCGGTTTATGGTGGACAAGGCGGTCCGCATCGCCGCCCTTGGCGAAGACGCCGCCGCTCCGCTCGCGGCCCTGCCGGACGACATCCGGGAGGCCGCGTCATCGGCCTTGCGCCGTTTTTCCGGCGGCGCCCAAAACGCCCTCCGCCTCGACTCTTCCTTTTATATGTCCGCCCTGCTCTATCCAGACGATCACAAAAAGGGCGAGCCGGACAATTTACAAAGGCTGATTGCGGAACTGGAAAAAAACTAGACGGCCCTCCATGTCGCCCATCCTCCGACTCATCTTTCTCTTTGTAATCGCCTGCGGCGTCTTCGCCTGGACGCCGGCCCAGGCCGCGCCGGCCCAGAGCCGCGCCACCTCCGACGAGGAGGAGGAAGCCGCTCTGCCCACGGAGATGCCGGGCTACTCCTCCGACGACTTGCGCAAACTGGCCGACAAGGTGCAGCGCACCGGCGTGGGCTCGGACCAGATACCGGCCTTGTTCCGCCCCCATTTTTTATCCATCGCCGACGCGGACCTCTCCATGGACAACGATGAGGTGGTCTTCATCGTCCATTACCCGGACAACCGGGTGCGCATTTACCCGCGCCGGGTCCTGGTCTGGCACGAAGTGGTCAACGACGTGCTTCCGGACAGCCAGGGCGAGCTTCCCCTGAACGTTCCGGGCCTCAGCGAGCCTGACGGCGAAAACTACACGGTCTCCTATTCACCGTTGACCGGCTCGGTAGTCGCCTTCCGATCCCAGGCCAGCCGCTACGCCTCCAGCTTCGGCGTGTCCGGCAACCTGCTCAACGGCAATTCCGTGCTCTATGACCGCATAAGCCGCAGCCTGTGGAGCCAACTGCTAGCCACCTGCATTGAAGGGCCCTTTCGCGGCAAGCGCTTGCAGCGCATTCCCATCATCGCCGCCCGCTGGAAAGGCGTCAAACATCGCTACGGCGGACTCGATTCCGCCTTCACCGGCACGGCCGAGGTCCTTTCGCGCTCCACGGGCTTCAAGCGCTCTTACGGCAAAGACCCCTACGGCAGCTATGAAGTGCCCGGCACTTACTACGATGACAACCGCCTGCCCTTTCCCGTAGACTCTCTGGACACCAGGCTGCCCCCCAAAAAGCGCATCCTCGGCATCGAGGTGGACAACGCTTTCGGCGCCGTGCAAAAAGACGCCGTGCGCGAAAGCAGGGTGCTCAACTTCACCCTCGGCATCGTGCCCATGATGGCCGCCCACGATCAGGAAATAGACGCCGTGCGCGTGTTCGACAGAAAACTGCCCGACAGGGAACAGGCCCTGACCTTCGTTATCTTTGAGGAAAAACTTCTGGACGAACAGACAAAAAGCGAATGGACGGCGGACGGCGTCTGCGTCCAGGGCCCGCTGCGCGGCCGCCGGCTGAGCCCGGTCCTGGCCGTTGACTCCATGTGGTTTGCCTGGGCCTCGTTCTATCGCGGGACAAGAATTTTTCCCGGCAGCAGCTTTTAGAAATGCCTCCGGCGGCCAAAGGGGAAAGGCATGCCTCCGGCGGCCAAAGGGGCGCTGCCCCTTTGGAATCCCCGCCGGGGGAAATGATTTCCCCCGGACCCCCTCAGTTTGGGTTCCGGCTGCGCGTATCAACAGGGGCACCACTATCAGCCACCCACACGCCGGGTCCTGGGCGGGCAAGGCCCGGGCGGGTGCGGGCGGAGCCCGCAAGCGATCATATTGGCTTCGACAACAGAAAAGCCGAAAATTAAGTATCATTCACCTTTGCCGGGGGTCGCGGTTTTCTTTTTGCCGGCGATCTGGTGTCGGCGTTGGGCGCTGAGTTCCATTTTCCGCAGGCGTATGGACCGGGGGGTGATTTCGACCAGTTCGTCTTCCGCCACGAATTGCAGGGCCCATTCCAGGGTTATGGGGCGGATGGGGGTGAGGATGATGTTTTCGTCCTTGCCGGCCGCGCGCATGTTGGTGAGTTTCTTTTCCTTGGTGGGGTTCACGTCGATATCGTTTTCCCGGTTGTGCTCACCCACGACCAGCCCCTCGTACATGGGGTCGCCCGGTTCGACGAACATGACCCCACGGGGCTCAAGGTTGTAGATGGCATAGGCCACCGCCCGGCCCGGACGATCGGCCACCAGGGAGCCTGTGAACCGGGTTGGAAATTCGCCGCGAAACGGCTCGTAGCCGGATAGATAGGAATTCATGATGCCCGTGCCGCGCGTATCGGTCAAAAACTCGTCGCGAAAGCCGATAAGCCCGCGCGACGGCACGGAAAACTCGATACGCATCCGGCCGGCGCCGTTGTTCACAAGGCCGGTCATGCGGCCTTTGCGCTGGGATATCTTTTCGGTAACCACGCCCATGAAGGCCTCGTCGCAATCCACCAGCAGGTGTTCTATGGGTTCGACGGTCCCGCCTTTTTCCTCGCGCAGGATCACCTGGGGTCTGCCCACGCTCAGTTCAAAGCCTTCGCGGCGCATCTGCTCTATCAGAATGGCCATCTGCAATTCGCCCCGGCCTTTGACGATAAAGCTGTCCCGGTCCTCGGCGTCTTCCACCTGCACGGCCAC
>JAIRTI010000053.1 GCA_031255035.1 Desulfovibrio sp. | reverse complement strand
GCCGGGCGGCGTCGAAACCCTTCAACCCGTATCGCGAGAACCTATGTCCGCCTATTCCGACCTGCTCGGCCGCCTTGCGGCCCAACCGCGTTCCTGGCTTGTGACCGGCGCCGCCGGCTTTATCGGTTCCAATCTGGTGGAAACGCTGCTCAAAGCCGGCCAGAGGGTGACCGGCCTGGACAATTTCTCCACAGGTTACCGGCGCAACCTGGATATGGCGCTTGAGGGCGCGGGCGCGGAGCATGCGGCGAACTTCACCTTCATCGAGGGGGATATCCGCAGACTTGAGGACTGCCGCCAGGCCTGCGGCGGCGCCGAATACGTGCTGCACCAGGCGGCCCTGGGTTCGGTGCCGCGCTCCCTTGAAGACCCGATCCTGACCAACGCCAACAATATAGACGGCTTTCTCAACATGCTGGTGGCGGCCAGGGATGAGGGGACGCGCGGCTTTGTCTACGCGGCCTCCAGTTCCACCTATGGCGACGAGCCCAGGCTGCCCAAACGCGAGGACGTCATCGGCAAGCCCTTGTCGCCTTACGCGGTCACCAAGTACGTCAACGAACTGTACGCCGACGTCTTTGCCAGGGCTTACGGCACGCGCGGCATCGGCCTGCGCTACTTCAACATTTTCGGGCAGCGGCAGGACCCGAACGGCGCCTATGCGGCCGTGATTCCTCAATGGTTCGCCGGGATAACGCTGGGCGACACGGTGCATATCAACGGCGACGGCGAGACCTCGCGAGATTTCTGCTACATTGACAACTGCGTTCAGGCCAACCTCCTGGCCGCCTGCTCCGAAAAAGACGACGCCTGGAACCGCGTGTACAACGTGGCCTGCGGCCAGCGGACCACCCTGAACGAACTCTTCGAACTCATCCGCGGCGAAGCGGCGCGCCACACTCCCAAAGCCGCCGACGCCAGAGCCGAAAAACGGGATTTCCGGGCGGGCGACGTGCGCCACTCTCTGGCCGATATCTCGCGGGCTCAGGATCTTCTGGGCTATGCGCCCGAATACGACATCCGCGCCGGCCTGCGCGAAGCCGGGCATTGGTACGCGAAACACCTGTAACGCCCTCTGTCCGGCGGCGCAAGTATCGCGGATCGCGGGCTTGTAGCCGGAGGCGATCCGGCATACAACAGAGAACGACTAACTTCGGACAGTGACTGACGCGTATTTTTGAGGCGCGGCGCTTGTCGGGAGCGCCATTCATCAGGGACGTGCCATGGATTTTCCCGCTTTTTCCGGTATCAGCTTCGGCTGGCGCGACGTGGTCGACATCGCGCTGGTGACGCTGCTCTTTTACAACATCATCGTCATGATCAAGCGGACAAGGGCGGTCACCGCCATTTACGGCCTGATCATAATCATCGCCGTCTACCTGGTCTCCAGGGTGGCCGGCCTCAATACCTTGAACTGGCTGCTGGAATACATACTCAGTTCGCTGTTCCTGCTGGTGGTCATCGTGTTCCAGCGCGACATCCGCCAGGCCCTGACCAGCATCGGCCAGCGCCGTATCTGGCTGCCGGCCTTTTTCCGTAAAAAGCGGGAAGACCCCACCGTGCCCGTCATCTGCGGGGCCGCGGAATACATGGCCGCGCGCAAGATAGGCGCGCTTATCGTGATCGAGCGCAGCGTGCCCCTTGGCGACACCATGGGCCGGGGCGTGCGCCTGAACGCGGACCTGTCGCGCGAACTTATCATCTCGCTCTTCTGGCCCAACAGTCCGCTGCATGACGGCGCGGCCATCGTCAAGGGCGGGAAAATTCTGGCCGCGGGCTGCATCCTGCCGCTGTCAACGGCCGTGGCCAAACGCGACTACGGCACGAGGCACCGCGCGGCCCTCGGCATTACCGAGGAAACCGACGCCGTGGTCGTCGTGGTTTCGGAAGAACGGGGCGTCGTTGCCGTTGCCGTTGAAGGACGTATCACCGGCGCGCTCGATTCCGCCAAGCTGCCGCTCGTGCTCAGTTCCGCCCTGGCGAGGAAGATATGAAACTGCGCTGGAAAGAATGCGTCATCGCCTTTCTCATGGCCTTCGTGCTCTGGTACGGAGTCACCGGCAGCGAAAAGGTCGAGTCGCAGGTGGAGGTGCGCGTCGATTACCGGGGCCTGCCCCAGGGACTTGTGGTGCGCGACGGCTTTATCAACAAGATATCGGTCAGGGTGCGCGCGCCCATGGCTATGCTGCGCTCCGTGTCACAGAGGGATTACGCCTTTCCGCTCGACCTGTCCGGCGTGCACAAGGGCGAAAACACCATACCGATCCACGTCTCCTACCTGCCCTTCCGGTCGATCGTCGAGGTCATCGACGTGATGCCCTCGCGCATCTTCCTGCTGGTCGACACCATGACCTCCAAAAAAGTGCCTCTGGAACTGTTCCTGTTGGACCCTGCGCCCAAGGATCACACCGCCAAAGCCACCTTCGAGCCGGCCGAAGTCACCCTGAGCGGCCCTTCGGGACTGCTGGACGACATCGACGGCGTGCCGGTGCCCATAAGCCTGGAAATCCCTATTATTCAAGGCATTACCGAATCGAGACGAGTGCTGAACGTGCCCGACGGCATTGACGCCTCGCCGTCGGAGGTCAAAGTCAGCCTCCATGTGGGCATCAAACGCAAAGAGGTCAAAGTGACGCGCAGCGTGCAGGCGTCGGCGCCTTCCGGGCTTGGCAAGTTCGTGCGCCCGGACAAGGTGACCATTACCCTTTCCCTGCCGGAATCGCTGGCGGCCAAAGCCGCTTCCAACGCGGACATCAAAGCGGTGGTGGACATGCCCTCGACCAGCCTCGGCAGCTACACGCTGCCGGTACGCGTGACCTTGCCGGAACACGCGGAACTGCGCTCCGTTGACCCGCCCCGCGTGACGGTCACCCTGGAGCAGAAGCAGACCGCCCCGGCGAAGAAAAAATAAGGGCGGATTTTTCAGAGCGTGTTTGCCGGAATATGGAACAGCAAAGTAAACATGCTCTGATATACTCCAGCAATTCTCATTTTGATGAAGCCAATTTGATCGCATGTGGGCTCCGCCCACAGCGCCAGGCCGCCGGCCCCAGCTTCGTACCTGGACCCGGCGATTGGGCGGCTGATCGTTGTGCCCTGTTGCTACGCGCAGCCGGAACCCAAGTGCTGCCCTGTTGATACGCGCAGCCGGAACCCAAACTGAGGGGGTCCGGGGGAAATCATTTCCCCCGGCGGGGTCCGGGGCAGCGCCCCGGCCGCCGGAGGCAT
>JAIRTI010000182.1 GCA_031255035.1 Desulfovibrio sp. | reverse complement strand
CAACGCCGGGAATACCTTTCAGGTAACCCCTTCCTTCAGGGAGGGGGCAATCCACCCGGCTCCCATCCGTCGGGGCGGAGTCGTCCGGCGGACGGAGCCGGATGTGGATTGAAACATGGGTGAAATGCTCTAGGAGCCGAGAGACAGGTTGCCGCCCTCGGGCGCATGCGGCATGAGGGCGATGGCCGCCAGAGGCGGGAGCGTAAGCACCAGCGAAGGCGCGTCGCCCCAGCCCGAGTGGCCGGCCTCGTGAAGCCCCGGATTGCCGACATTGCTGCCGCCGTAGTGAACGCTGTCCGTATTGAGCACTTCCCGCCAGACGCCGCCGTCGGGACAGGGAACGCGGTAGCCGTCGCGCACCACCGGCGTGAAATTGAAGACCCACATGACGGGCTTGGCGTATTCGGCCCGGCGCATGAAGCTGTATACCGAGGCGTTGAAATCGGAGCAATCCAGCCACGAAAAACCCTTCCAGTTATGATCGAGGCGGTGCATGGCCGGCTCACGCTTCAGCAGATCGTTCAGATCCACCAGCAAACGGCGGATGCCGTCATGGCTGGGAAAGTTCAAGAGCGTCCAGTCCAGCTCCTTGTTTTCGCTCCATTCGTTCCATTGCCCGAATTCCCCGCCCATAAAGAGCAGCTTCTTGCCGGGGTGCGCCCACATATAGGCATAGAGCGCGCGCAGATTCGCCTGCTTCTGCCAGATGTCTCCCGGCATCTTGGATAAGAGCGCGCCCTTGCCGTGCACCACTTCGTCGTGGGACAGCGGCAGCAGAAAGTTCTCGGAAAAGGCGTAGAGGAAGGAAAAGGTCAGGTTATTGTGATGATATTTGCGATAGACCGGCTCTTTGCTCATATAGGCCAGGGTGTCGTGCATCCAGCCCATGTTCCATTTATAGGTGAAGCCAAGGCCGCCGGCGTACACCGGGTGGGACACGCCCGGCCAGGAGGTTGATTCCTCGGCCAGGGTGATGGCGCCGGGCGCCTGGCTGTGCACCACGGTATTGACCTCGCGCAAAAATTCGACGGCCTCGATGTTTTCCCGGCCTCCGTAGCGGTTGGGCCGCCACTCGCCTTCTTTGCGCGAATAGTCGAGGTACAGCATGGCGGCCACGGCGTCCATGCGCAGGCCGTCTATATGAAATTCCTTGAGCCAGTACAAGGCGTTGCACAGCAAAAAGTTGCGCACTTCGTGCCGCCCGTAGTTGAAGATCAGGGTGCCCCAGTCCGGCTGCACGCCTATCCTCGGGTCTTCGTGCTCGAACAGGGCCGTGCCGTCAAAGCGGGCAAGACCCCAGAAATCCTTGGGAAAGTGCGCCGGAACCCAGTCCAGAATAACCCCCATGCCCGCCTGGTGGCAGGCGTCGATCAGCCGGCGCATGCCGTCCGGATCGCCGAAGCGCGAGGTGGGCGCGAAATACATGCCCGTCTGATAGCCCCAGCTCTGGTCGAGGGGGTGTTCGGCCAGGGGCATGAACTCGATGTGGGTGAAGCCCATGTCCCTGACATAGGGCACCAGGGTCGAGGCCAGTTCGTCATAGGAGAGGAACGGACGGACCACATCGCCGCGCCTGCGCCAGGAACCGGCGTGGACCTCGTAAATGGCGACGGGCCGGTCCAGATGGGTTCCCGCCCCGGCGCGTTCCGCCATCCAGTCCGCGTCCCGCCACTGATAGTCGCCGAGGCCCACGGTAATGGAGGCCGTGCCCGGACGGTATTCGCAGGCAAAGGCAAAGGGATCGGTTTTGTAGACGATTTCCCCGCCCGCGCCCTTGATGCCTATTTTGTACTGGCGGCCTTTTTCCATGCCGGGCACGAAGGCGGCCCAGATGCCCGAACTGCCCACGGGAAAAAGATGTATCTCGTCCCAGGTCCAGTAATTGAAATCGCCGACAAGGCAAACATTGGTGGCGTTGGGTGCCCAGACAGCGAAACGGAAGCCCTCGACCTCGCCTTCCCGCCAGGGGTGGGCGCCCAGTATCTTGTACAGATCCCAGTGCCGGCCCTGGCCGAAAAGGTAGAGATCAAAAGGGTCTATATAGACCGGACGGCTTTTTTTGTGCATACTCTCTTATAACCTCAGGCGCACCTTACGGTAGACCTCGATATATTCCCTACACGATTTATCCCAGGTAAAGGACTGGCTCATGGCTCTGCGCACCATGCCCTTCCAGGACTCCGGATTGGACGACCACAAGGAGACGGCGTCCCTGACGGCCTCAAGAAACTCCACCGGACTGCTGTGGGTGAAGATGAAGCCGGTGGCGTCATCCGCCGGCCAGGCCTTGATGGTGTCACGCAGGCCGCCGGCAGCCGTTGCCACGGGGGGAGCACCATAACGCAAAGCATACATCTGCGTCAAACCACAGGGTTCGTACCGCGAGGGCATGAGGAAAATGTCCGAGGCGGCCTGCATTCTGTGGGCCAGGTCCTCCGTATAGCCGATCACGGCGGCCACGCGGCCCTGGTAGCTTTCCATGAGGTCCAGAATTCTGGCCTCGTGAACGGGGTTGCCTTCGCCAAGCGCCACCACCCCGACATCAAGCTCCATCAGGTCGGGGATGATGGCATTCAAAAGGTCAACGCCCTTCTGGCCGCGCATGCGCCCGATAAAGCCCAGGATTGGCCGCTCTTTCAAAGCCGGGTCGAGGCCCAGTTCCGCTATGAGATTCTCCTTGCAGCGCTGTTTGCCGGAAACGTCGTCGAGGCCGTAGTGGCACGGCAGGAATGCGTCCTCCTCCGGATTCCAGACCTGGTAGTCGGCGCCGTTCAAAATGCCGTACAGGTCAAGTTCGCGGTGGCGCAGGATGCCGTCCAGGCCACAGCCGTACTTTTCCGTCAGGATCTCACGGGCGTAGCTCGGGCTGACCGTGGTCACCGCGTCCGCATAGGCTATGCCGGCCTTGAGCATGTTGAAGTCGCCGTAAAATTCGACGCCGTCCATGGTCCAGGCGGCCGGGGGCAGGCCGCTGGCATCGAACAGGCGCGAGGAAAAACGCCCCTGGAAGGCCAGGTTGTGGACGGTACACAGGGTGCCGGTGTTCGCCCAGAAGGGATTTGTCTGACGCAGAAAATGGATGTACGCCGGCAGAAGCGAGGTCTGCCAGTCGTGGGCGTGCACAATGGCCGGCGGCTCGCCCAGGCGTTCAATCAGGGCGACGGCGGCCCAGCAGAAAAAGATGAAGCGTTCGGCATTGTCAAAATAGTCGCCCTTGTGGGTGTTGTAATAAAAACGGCGGTCGAAATATTCGCCCCGGTCAATAAAATACATGGAGACGCCGTGATAATCCGTTTCGTAGACGTCGCAGGTGATGGGCGCCCAGGGGTGGCCCACATGCAGGTCGGAAATCGTCAGCCGGATGTGGTAGTTGCTCGTACTGACGCGGCCGTAAAAAGGCGAAATAACGGAAACCGGCGCGCCTGTGCGATGCAGGGCCAGAGGCAGGGCGCCCATGACATCGCCGAGGCCCCCGCTCTTGGAAAAGGGATAGACTTCAGATGTGGCGAAAAAAATTCGTTGCGGCATATGGCTTCCTCTCCTGTCGTCGTCCTG
>JAIRTI010000259.1 GCA_031255035.1 Desulfovibrio sp. | reverse complement strand
GGGCGAATACCTTATCATCTCGCGATGAATCCCTCAGCCATCTTCATCCACAGGCCGGTGGCCACCACCCTGGTGATGGCCGGCATTCTGCTGGCCGGCATTCTGGGCTACCGTCTGCTGCCCACGGCCGCCCTGCCCACCGTGGACTTTCCCACCATCCAGGTGATGGTCGACTATCCGGGGGCCAGTCCCGAGACCATGGCCGCCTCGGTGGCCACGCCGCTGGAAAAGCAGTTTTCGACCATTGCCGGGCTTGATTCCATGATATCGGTCAGCAACCTGGGCCGGTCGCGCATCACCCTGCAATTCGCCCTGGAACGGGATATCGACGCCGCTGCCCTGGATGTGCAGACGGCCATTTCCTCGGCCATGCGCCGTCTGCCCAGCGATCTGCCGTCTCCTCCCAGCTTTCGCAAGGTCAACCCGGCGGACCTGCCGGTGTTTTATCTGGCTATGTATTCGCCGACCATGCGCCTTTCGGATGTGAACGAATATGCGGAAAACCTGGTGGCCCAGCGTCTTTCAACGGTCAGCGGGGTTTCCCAGGTCAACGTGTACGGCTCGCAGAAGTTCGCGGTGCGCGTGCAGGTTGACCCCGAGGCCGTTGCCGCGCGCGGCATAGGCATTGACGAGATCGCCGACGCCCTTGAGCAGGGCAACTCCAACCAGCCCGTAGGCTCTTTGACCGGCCGGGTGCGCGAGTACACGGTTCAGAGTTCCGGCGGCCTTATGCGCGCCGAGGAGTACAAACCGCTGATAGTGGCCTGGCGCGACGGCGCGCCGGTGCGCCTGGACGATATCGCCACGGTTATCGACAGCGTTGAAAACGACCGTCGGGCAGGCTGGTTCAACCAGTACCGGGCCTTCACCCTGGCTATTGAACGCCAGCCCGGCGCCAACACCGTGGATCTGGTGGATCGCATCCGCAAGGTGCTGCCGGAACTGCGCAAGCAGGTGCCGGCCTCCATCGAGTTCGAGGTCCTGTACGATCGCTCGGAAAGCATCCGCGAATCCGTGATGGACGTGCAGTTCACCATGCTGCTGACCGTCTGCCTGGTGATCACCGTTATTTTCGTTTTCCTGCGCAACGTGCCGGCCACCGTCATTCCCAGCCTGGCCGTGCCCCTTTCCATCGTGGGCGCTTTCGCGGTGATGTACATGGCCGGTTTTTCGCTGAACAACCTCTCCCTCATGGCCTTGACGCTTTCGGTGGGCTTTGTGGTGGACGACGCCGTGGTCATGCTGGAAAACATCGTGCGCCATATGGAAATGGGCAAGGCGCCCATGCAGGCGGCCCTTGACGGCGCCGGAGAGGTCGGCTTCACCATTCTGTCCATGACCATCTCGCTGGTGGCGGTCTTTATTCCGGTTCTGTTCTTGGGCGGCGTGGTGGGCCGGCTTTTTCACGAATTCGCCGTGACCATTGCCGTGGCTATCCTGTTCTCCGGCTTCGTGTCCCTGACGCTGACCCCCATGATGTGCAGCCGTTTTCTGCGTCCCATCCAGCACAACAAGCGCCAGGCCGGGCTGTACGGGGCCACCGAGCGTATGTTTGACGCGGCCCTGCGCTTCTATGAACGGACCCTGACCGCCGTCATGCGCCGCCGCTTCATCTGTCTGCTGTTCTCCTTCGCCATCCTCGGGCTGACGGCCTGGCTTTTCGTCATCTCGCCCAAAGGCTTTCTGCCCACGGAAGACAACGACCAGATCGTGGTGCGCACCGAAGGCCAGCAGGGCAGTTCCCTGCGCAACATGATCGAGCACCAGAGCCAGATCGTGGATATCGTCAAAAGCAAACCCTACGTGCTGCGCTACATGTCGGTTATCGGCGGCGGCGGCGGGGCGAATTTCACCCATGAGGGCTTTGTTTCCATGCGCCTTTCGCCGCGTTCGGAGCGGCCGCACGCCTCGGTTCTGCTGCGGGAGTTGCGCGAGGAGTTCGCCAGGGTCCCCGGCATTCGGACCTACGCCTCCCTGCCCCCGCCCATCCGCATCGGCGGGGCGGCGACCAAAAGCCTGTACCAGTTTACCATGCAGAGCCCGGACATGGAGCAGCTCTACCGCGACGCCACGGCCCTGTATGACAAGGCGCGCGCCCTGCCCGGACTGCAAAACGTGGCCACGGATCTTTTGCTCTCAAACCCGGAGGTGCGCGTCAACATCCTCAGGGACAAGGCCTCGGCCCTGGGCCTCACCGCCAGCCAGATAGAGCGGGCGCTGTCGCTCTCGTATGGAACGCGCGAAGTTTCGACCATTCTCGCGCCCACCAATGATTATCAGGTGATTCTGGAACTGGAGCCGCGCTTCAGGGAGCAGCCGCGCACCCTGGATTTGCTGTACGTGCGTTCCCCGTCCGGCCAGTTGGCGCCCCTTTCGACCCTGGTTGAGGTTTCAACCGGGGTGGGGCCCATGGTGGTCAATCACCTGGGTCAGATGCCCTCGGTCACCATCTCCTTTGACCTGCGCGACGGGGTCTCCCTCGGCGACGCCGTGGAGCAGGTGGAACGGCTCGCCAGAGAGACGCTTTCGGACACCGTAAGCACCAGCTTCCAGGGCACGGCCCAGGCTTTCCAGGCGTCCTTTCAGAATTTGTGGCTGCTGCTCGTCATGTCCATTGCCGTGATTTACATCGTGCTGGGCGTGTTGTACGAGAGCTTCATCCATCCGCTGACCATCCTCTCCGGCCTGCCCGCAGCCGGCGTCGGGGCGCTGGCGACCCTGTCCATTTTCGGCAAGGATCTGGACATCTACGGCTTTGTGGGCATCATTATGCTCATCGGCATAGTCAAGAAGAACGCCATCATGATGATCGACTTCGCCCTGGAGGCCCAGCGCAAGCAAGGCCTCGACGCCGAAAAGGCCATCATCAAGGGCGCGCTGGTGCGCTTTCGGCCCATCATGATGACTACCATGGCCGCGCTCATGGGCACGCTGCCCATCGCCATAGGCCACGGCGCCGGCGCGGAGTCCCGTCAGCCTCTGGGGCTGGCCGTGGTGGGCGGACTTCTGGTGTCGCAGATTCTGACGCTCTATTTCACGCCGGTGTATTACCACTATCTGGACAAATTGCAGAAAAGCTTCTCCGGCGGAAAGTCGCGAAGCGTTCCTGTTCCGGGCTTTCCGCGGTCGGGCGCTGGAGCGGAGTGACTTTGAAAGGCAATGCCTCCGGCGGCCGGGGCTTTGCCCGCCGTTAAGCGGAAATCTCAAACGCGAAACGCTCTGCAAGGCTTTGTCCGCAAATCCTTGCCGCGAAACAGGAGCAGGCGGGCTTTGCCCGCCGTAAGCGAACTGTTTCAAGCGTTAATTGCTATAAGGAAAACATGGAACACCATATCCGCTTCGATGAGCGGGCCTGCGCCCTGGTCCTGCTGGATCAGCGCCTGTTGCCCGGCGAGGAGTCGTACTTTTATTGCCGGAGCACGGACGATGTCATCGAAGCCTTGCGGACCATGGTCGTGCGCGGCGCGCCGGCCATAGGCGTGACCGCCGCCTGGGGCGCGGTGCTTGCCCTCGCGCCTCTGGCCGCCTCGCCAACCGGCGGGTGGGCCGCCGACCTGGAAGAACGCCTCGGCGCCCTGGCCGACGCCAGACCGACAGCGGTCAATCTGACCTGGGCCGTCAAGCATATGCGGGCCTTGTGGAAACAGTCGGGCGACGCGTCCGCGGCCGAACTGCTTGGGATATGGAAGGACGAGGCGGCCCGGATGCAGGCCGAGGACATCGCCGTGAACAGGCGCATGGGCTTTCACGGCGCCGGACTTCTGGACTCGGGCGATACGGTGCTCACCCACTGCAATGCCGGGGCCCTGGCTACGGCCGGCTTCGGCACGGCCCTGGGCGTCGTTTACGCCGCCGTGGAGCAGGGCAAACACATCCGGGTGATCGCCGATGAAACCCGTCCCCTTTTACAGGGCGCGCGGCTTACCGCTTACGAACTCAAAGCCGCGGGCGTGCCCGTGACCGTCGCCTGCGACAACGCCTGCGGCCTGCTCATGCGGCGCGGCCTGGTGAACAAGGTGATCGTCGGCGCGGACCGCATCGCGGCCAACGGCGACGTTGCCAATAAAATCGGCACCTATGGCGTGGCTCTGCTGGCCAGGGCCCACAGCATTCCCTTTTACGTGGCCGCGCCGCTGTCCAGCATCGACCCGGCCACGCCCGACGGGGAGCGCATTCCCATCGAGCGGCGGCCCGACGACGAAGTCACGCGCATCGGCTGCGCGCGCATAAGCCCCGAGGACGTGCCTGTCTTCAACTTCGCTTTTGACGTCACGCCGGCCGAACTCATTGCCGGCATCATCACCGAACGCGGCGTGCTTGCCCCTCCGTATACAAAGAGCATCGCGGCCCTGTTCGCGGATTCCTGCCGCCCCATTCGCCAACTGTGAAAGGCAATGCCTCCGGCGGCCGGGGCGCTGCCCCGGACCCCGCCGGGGGAAATGATTTCCCCCGGACCCCCTCAGTTTGGGTTCCGGTTGCGCGTATCAGCAGGGGTGCCACTTGGGTTCCGGCTGCACATAGCAACAGGGCACACCTACAGCCACCCATTCGCCGGGTCCAGGTACGAAGCTGGGGCCGGCAAGGCCCTGGCGGGTGTGGG
>JAIRTI010000240.1 GCA_031255035.1 Desulfovibrio sp. | reverse complement strand
CGGGTGTGGGCAGAGCCCACATGCGATCAAATTGGCTTCGACAAAATCAGAATTGCTGTTATCCGCATGACGGCGGTTCGCAAGCTTTTTCCGCTATTATTTTCTTGACTTTTTGCGAGCTTCGGGCAGACTGCCTGAAACCGTTCGATGAGGAGGATTGAATTATGTCGCATATTTTTGTCTCAAACCTTTCCCATTCAGCCGACGCCTGGGTCGGTGTGGGCCTGATCGGCGTGTATTTTGTCTGGATGTTGTATATGGCTTTGATGCGCATCCAGAAAGGCGATCATCTGCATCATTAAGGAAACGCTGACTTTTCGCTCTGGCGTCGTTGCCGCGACTTTTTTGTTTGAGGGGGGGGGCAGGACCGAAGAGTCCGGCCCCCCTTCAAAAAAGCCTTGCGCCTGATCAAAACGAAAAATGGCGCTTCCCGTGCGTTGCCCCACTCCACAAACAAAGCATTAAATCAGTGTTTCATTAAAACCAGAGCCGGCGGCGGGTCTTTAGCAGTTAACGCTTGAAACAGTTCGCTTATGGTGGGCAAAGCCCGCCTGCTCCTGTTTCGCGGCAAGGATTTGCGGACAAATCCCTGCGGAGCGTTTCATGTGTGAAATGCTCCAAGCCCTTCGCCAGATGCGGGCGGCCCGGCAAGGCCGTGCGCGCCCGACGTTTTTTCTGTCGGCACTTTTTTCTTGACATTGCCGGGAGCAAGGGCTACATGCTCCTTCTCTTTTTTCGGAGGAACGATTTTATGTATGCAATCATTGAGAGCGGCGGAAAGCAATTCCGCGTGGAAGAAGGCGGCAAGCTGCGCGTGGCTGCTCTGGCCGCCGAAGTGGGCGCGGAAGTCACGCTTGACAAAGTGCTGCTGCTTGGCGGTGCCGAGACGGCCGTCGGCACTCCGTATGTGGAAAACGCCAAGGTGACGGCTCAGGTGGTCGACCACGGCCGCGGCGACAAGATTCTGGTCTTCAAAAAGTGGCGCCGCAACGATTCGCGTTGCCTCCAGGGCCACCGCCAGAACTATACGACCATCAAAATTACGTCCATTACGGCCTGAGCCAAGGAGCGTTCGACATGGCACATAAAAAAGCAGGCGGCAGTTCCCGTAACGGCCGCGACAGCGCGGGACAGCGCCGCGGCGTGAAGCGTTTCGGCGGCCAGCCGGTTCTGGCCGGCAACATCATCGTGCGCCAGCTCGGCACCAGGGTGCATCCGGGACAGGGCGTGGGTCTTGGCCGGGATTTCACGATTTTCGCCACCCGTGACGGCGTGGTGAAGTTTGAAAAGTACGTGCGCAAAAACCGGGTTCGCACCCGCGTGCACGTCATGCCCGCCGCCGAATAGGCTGAAGCCGACGTTTTTTCATGGGCAAAGGCGGCGCCCGCCTTTGCCCTTTTTTCGTCCAAAGGCTATGCCTATTGTGATAAAGATATGCGCGGAGGTATGCTCCGGCGTTGCTTTCTTCGACCCGGAGGCGGCTTGCCCTGTGGAACCGGGAAAATTTTCGGCATCTGTTTTTTTCAGAGACGGCCATGCGTTTTGTTGATGAAGCCATAATCACGGTTCGTTCGGGCAAGGGCGGAAGCGGCTGCGTTTCCTTCCGTCGGGAAAAGTTCGTGCCCAAAGGCGGCCCGGACGGCGGCGACGGCGGCGACGGCGGCAGCGTCATTGTGCGTGCGGCGTCCCGTCTGCTTTCCCTGTACGACTTCCGCGTGAGGCGGCTGTATGAGGCCGAAAACGGCCGGCCCGGCCAGGGGGCCCAGTGCCACGGCAGAAAAGGGCGGAACCTTGTCCTTGAACTGCCCGTCGGCACGCAGGTCTTTTTGCTCGCCGATGGCGGGCAGGAGAAGCTGCTGGCCGATCTCGCCCGCGACGGGGATGAGGTTCTTGTGGCCAAAGGCGGCCGGGGCGGCAAAGGGAATGAGCATTTCAAGTCCGCGACCATGCGCGCCCCGAACTTTGCCCAGCCGGGCGGGCCCTGCGAGGAGTTCAGCCTCGGTCTGGAGTTGAAAATCCTTGCGGATTGCGGGCTGCTGGGACTCCCCAACGCGGGCAAATCCACGTTTATTTCCAAGGTTTCAGCGGCCAGGCCCAAAATAGCCGACTACGCCTTTACCACGATCGAGCCCAATCTCGGGGTCATGACGGACGACGGCGACTATGAAAAGCGCATGGTCATTGCCGACATTCCCGGCCTGGTCGAGGGCGCGCATACCGGCTATGGCCTCGGGCACCGGTTTTTGCGCCATGTGGAGCGCACGCGCTTTCTGTTGCACATCGTCAGCGTCCGGGATATGCCGGAAGAAGACCCCTTTGCGGCGTTTGCCATGCTGAATAACGAACTGCGTGAATTCTCTCCGGAATTGTCTTCCCGTCCGCAGATTGAAGTCGTCAACAAGATCGATCTGCTGGACGGCGACGCCCTTGAGTCCTTAAGAGCCTCGGCGGCGAGGGAAAAGCGGGAGGTTTTTTTCATTTCCGCCCTCCGCGAAGAAGGCCTTGAGGACCTTGTCTCGGCCATGTGGCGCATGCGGTCCGAATTGGAGGCCAATGCGCCTGCCGGGCGTTTTTCCGGATGAAGGAGAACACTGATGGCGCTGCGCATACTGATTGCGGAAGATGAATATACTTCGGCCACTTTACTTGAATTTCTTGTTCGGGAAGAAGGCCACCAGGTGATCGGCATTGTCAGCCGGGGGGCTGAAGTGGCCGACGCCGTGCAGGAACTGCATCCCGATGTGGTGCTCATGGATGTGCACCTGGCCGATGACACCACCGGAATTTCCGCCACCCGCGACCTTTTGCGTCTGGTCAATGTGCCCGTCATCGTGGTTTCGGCCACGGACAGTCCTGAGGATATGGAACAGATAGCCTTAAGCGGCGCTCTGGGCTTCATGAAAAAGCCCATTTCCTCCGACGAGCTGAAGGTCAATCTGCGCATCGCGACTTACCACAATGATATCATGCGCAAATTGCGCGACAGCGAATTGCTGCACCGGAGCCTTTTCGATAACGCCGCCGTCGGCATCTATATCTGCCATAAAGACGGCTACTACCTGGCCTCCAACCAGGCCTTCGCCCGCATGCTGGGCTACATCGGCCCCGGCGAACTGCTGCGCATCGTGCGCTCTATGGATGAACAGGTCTACGCCGAGCCGGGTCGGCGCAAGGAGCTTCTGGCGGAACTTGCCGAGGGCCGGGAATTGCGGGACGCCGAATCCCGGGTGTACGGCCGCGACGGAGACATTCTCTGGGTTTCCGAGCATCTGGCGCCGAACCTGGACGGCAGCGGGGGGTTTGAGCATTACGAAGGCGTGGTCATCAATATCAGCGACAGAAAGCGCGCCGAGGCCGACAGAAAACTGGCCTATGCCCTGGTGCAGAATACGGTGGACGCCATTGCCGATTATGTGGCCGTCACCGACCTGCGCGGCAACGTCATCATGTCGAACAAGGCCTTTGAGCAGCGTATCGCCCCGCTTTTGGGCAGCGGACGCATGCTGCACGCCTGGCCTTGCGCTGACGGCGAGAACATTTTTGAGCGCTTTCTCGGCAAACTGGAAGCCGACCCGCAAGGCAACGCGGAGGAGCGCGGCCATTTTTGCGTCGCCGGCCACGACGATGTCCTGGACACCAGCATCTCGTGCTACACGTCGCCGGAAGGCGAAGTGGTCGGGGCGGTCTTCGTCATGAGACCGCTGTCGGATGAATAGCCCTGGCGGCCCTCGCCGGAACAATGGGCCGCTTGCGCCGCGTTTTCAAAGCGCCATCCCGGTGACATGGGCTTCAGCGGAAAAAACTCAGCAATTCTAATTTTGTCGAAGCCAATTTGATCGCATGTGGGCTCTGCCCACACCCGCCAGGGCCTTGCCGGCCCCAGCTTCGTACCTGGACCCGGCGAATGGGTGACTGGGGTGGTGCCCTGTTGCTGTGCGCAGTCAGAACCCAAACTTAGGGGGTCC
>JAIRTI010000187.1 GCA_031255035.1 Desulfovibrio sp. | reverse complement strand
AGGGCCGGTCCTATGAATTCCAACATGGCGCTCTCCTCCTCAACAGTCCGGTGAAAAACTCTTTTTTTCACCAATGAGCGGAAACCATTACTTAATGATATCGGCCTTTTTCAAAATCGCTTCAATCTTGGCGTTCTGCGTTTGCATATACTGGAAGAACTCGTCGCCGGTCATGTATTCCTCCGGTTGCCCGGCGGTGATCATGTCCTTCACATATTCCGGATCCTTGGCAATCTTTTCAAAGGTGTCGCGCAGGTACTTCAGACTGGCCGGGGGAATGCCCTTGGGCGCCAGGAAGCAGCGGCGAATGTCGGAAACGATGTCGTAACCCTGTTCCTTAAGGGTGGGCACTTCCGGCACAAAGACGGTGTCTCGTTTTTCCGAGGCGATGCCCAGAATGCTCATTTCCTCGCGGCTACGCATAACGTCGTTCAGGTTGCCGAACATCGCGTCAATTTCGCCGCCCAAAAGGGCCACATTCTGGTCAGCCGCGCCTTTGTAGAAAATGTGAGTCACCGGGAACTTATACTTGTCGTTTACTTCCAGGTACATAAGGTGATGCCCGCTGTTCGGGCCGACCAAACCCACCCGGAGCTTGCCCGGATTTTTCTGGGCGTAGTCAAACAGTTCTTTAACGCTTTTATGCGGGCTGTCCTTGCGCACAACCACCATCTGCGGGTCGTTGACCACCTGGCAGATATAGTCAAAGTCATTTAAGGTGAACTGGGCCTTCTGGGCCAAAGGCTGAATGATCATGTGCGGCACGTTGGCGCCGCCGATGGTATAGCCGTCTTTGCGGGCGCTGGCGATTTCAGCGAAGCCGATAGCCCCGGCAGCGCCAGGCTTGTAGATGAAATTCCACTGAACATTCGAATACTTGTCCCAGTACTTCTGCATGATGCGGGCTTGCACGTCGCTGGAACCGCCGGCCGTGAAGGCGATGATCATGTTGATGGGTTTATCTGGATAAGCCGCCTGAGCGAAACCCGCCCCCAGGCCTAGGGCCAGAAGGGCTACCATAAGACAGAGGATAATGCTTTTTTTCATGAGAACCTCGCCAGGTTGATTATGACACTCCCCTCCCCGCGCTTTTGCGGAGAGGGGAGAGAGATGCTAGGCGCTTTCGTAAATCCTGGTCATAACGAATTCACGATGACCCAAAGATTCAGCAGAGGTGAGACGACCGTTGCAGGTGCGGAACATCATGTCCAGGAGAGCGTCGCCTGCGTCATCGTAATTCATTTCGCGGCGCAGGATTCCGGAAACATCCACGTCGATGTGTTCACTCATGGTGCGCACGGTGCGCGGGTTGGCGGAAAGCTTGATTACAGGCAGGATCGGGTTGCCGATGATATTGCCCTGACCGGTGGGGAAAAAGTGCACCACAAAGCCGGCCGCGGACAACAGCGTGACCATTTCGGCGGCGGCGGAAGATGAATCCATGAACCAAAGCCCTGGGCCGGTGGGGCTGTCGGCCTTGTCCAGGGTGCCGATGACCGGGGCCTTGCGACCGATTTTCTGGACGTTGCCCAGGGCCTTTTCCTCAATGGTGGTAAGGCCGCCCTCAATGTTGCCCTTGGTGGGCTGGGAGTCACAGAGGTCGCTGGTTTTATGGTCATCAACGAGCTTGGCGTAACGGTCGAAGTAGGCCATGAACTCGCCGCGCACCTTGTCATTGGCGCAACGAGCCGCTACCAGATGCTCGCCGCCGGTGATTTCGGTGGTTTCGCCGAACACGGTGGTGGCGCCGGCTTCCCAGAGCTTGTCAAAGGCGTTGCCCACAGTGGGGTTGGAGGCAAGGCCGGAGGTGGTGTCGGATTCGCCGCACTTGCAGGAAACCCACAGTTCGCTGACCTTGCACGGTTCCCGCTGGATTTCCGAGGCGGCCTGAAGGAATTCCTTGGCCTTGCGGGAGGCCATGGCGATGGTATTGAGGTCGCCGTTCTGCTCGATGCCGAAGCCGGCCACAGGCTTGCCGATTTTAGCGATGCCTTCCACAACCTTGTTGGTCCATTCCTTTTCAATGCCTATAACCACAACGGCGGCCACATTGGGGTTGCAGCCGGCGCCGATGATGGTCTTGAAATGCAAATCGAGGTCAACGCCGAACTGCAGTCGGCCGTAAGGATGGTTGATGGCCATGACGCCCTTGACGTTGTTTTCCACGGCAAAACAGGCGGCAACGGAAAGGTCGTCCAGAGGCATAATGATGACGTGGTTACGAATACCCACGCGGCCGTTGGCCCGGCGATATCCCATGAATGTATCTTGCATGACCTTACCACCTCTTGGTTTTAACATTGTGAACGTGCAGATGCTCACCCTTCTTGATAGGGGCTACTACCTTGCCGATATCGGTACTGTACTTTATGACCGTTTCGCCGACTTTGAAATCCCGCAAGGCGACCTTGTGCCCGATGGGAATGTCGCCGATAATTTTGAAGGTAATGGTCTCGTCTTCGCGCATGATCCAGCCGTTGGCTTCGGCGCCGGCCTTGAGGCCTTCCACCACCACCACGCCTACACCGTCGCCTTTTTCGTGGACGATAAATTCAATAGACATATCCGCTCCTCATAAAAAGAGAAATGAGTTTGCCAAAGGGAACTTGGGGGCGCCCTTCCCCGCAACGCGGGAGCCTTAAACGCTTGCCTGCGGGCAAAACGATTCGCCCGCCAAAGCCATGTGATTAATTTAGCAAGAGCTGTGCCAGAAGATGTTGATGTCTTTTAGTTTGAAATATCACCGTGATATATTTTTGCATTATACGTTTGCCAAGCTCTGTGACCATATGTGAACAATTTCACAAGTGCCCGTACGCAGGCGGAAGCAGTCTGAAGCTGTGTAAAATGGAGCGGAAAAACACGTGCCCAAATATGGACATTTTGACCAAATACAGTCATAGAACAAAAATGGACAGAACAAACGCGCTAAGCCCCCAGTCCGCCCGCGAAATCGGCAGCGCCCTGCTCACCCAACTCACAGCCAACGCTTCGCGCAGAGACTTTTTTGCCGCGCTTTCCGCGCATCTGAAAAAGCGCTTTAATTTTGACCGCCTTTGCATCAATTTATACGATTCGCAAATCGAGATGCTCACTTATTTTACCACGGCCGAAGGCACGGTGGTAAAAAACCTCTCCCCGGTGCGCCCGGCCGAAAGCACCACCACTGTGGCGGGCCACGTTATATCCACCCGGCGGCCTGTGGTTATTACAAACTTTAACCAGTATTTTTCAGAATCTCAAATACATCCCATAGCGGAAGTGGGCCTGAAAGCCACCATGGCCTTTCCGCTGTTTCTGAATGACAACATCATCGCCACCCTGCACTGCTCTTTTGCCGAAACCCCGGACAACATCTATGAACTGACTTCGTTTCTGCTGGAACTGACTCCCATTCTGGCCACCTGCCTGGGGGCCATCCTCAGCATGGAACAGCAGGACAGCGGGCGCATAATGCCTCCGGAGAAACTCGGCAAAATGGACCGCGAGGAATCGCTAATCTGCCACAGTCAGGCTATGCGCAAGGTCATCCGCCAGATTGAGGTTGTGGCCAACCTTAATATACCTGTGCTCATCCTGGGAGAAACCGGCACGGGAAAAAGCATGCTGGCCCAATACATCCACCGGCGCAGCCAACGCCAGGAAGCGCATTTTGTAAAGGTAAACTGCCCGGCCCTTTCAAACACGCTTTTTGAAAGCGAGCTTTTCGGACACGCCAAAGGCGCTTTTACCGGCGCTTCGGCCAAGCGCACCGGACGCTTTGAACTGGCCCACGGCGGAACCCTCTTTTTGGACGAAATAGCCGAACTCTCCATGGAAATGCAAAGCAAGCTCCTACAGATTCTGGACGACTCCAGCTTTGAACGCGTTGGCGAAAGCGTGCCCATTACTGTGGATGCGCGCATTGTGGCCGCCACCAATATGGATATAGGCAAGGCCATAGACGACGGGCGCCTGCGCCCGGATCTATATCACCGTCTTTCCCTTTGCGTCATAAAGCTGCCGCCGCTGAGAGAACGCAGGGAAGACATCGCCCCGCTCTGTGCGGTTATGGCTTCGAGCCTGCCCACGCGTATGCATTTGCCGAAGTTCACCTTTACCCCGGAACTGATTAAACCGTTCACCCGCTATGAGTGGCCGGGGAACCTTCGCGAACTCAGAAACGCCATTATAAAAATTATGATTCATAACAGCATGCACCAAAGTATAAGCCAGGATACCGTGGAGCGGATAATCATGGAAAACCGCCCAGCCCCCCCGACAGGCCTGCCCGCGGCCACGGCGGGACCAATCGAAGGCGCTGCCCAGGCCGGAATCTCTTCAGACGGACGGCTTGAAAGCCTGGAAGAAATTGAGCGCAGGCATATAGAACTTGCCCTTTCCAGTTGCGGCGGCGTCAT
>JAIRTI010000115.1 GCA_031255035.1 Desulfovibrio sp. | reverse complement strand
GCAACAGGGCACAACGATCAGCCACCCAATCGCCGGGTCCAGGGCCGGCAAGGCCCTGGCGGGTGTGGGCAGAGCCCACATGCGATCAAATTGGCTTCGACAAAATTAGAATTTCTGCCTATTGCCGCCCGCTGACAGGCAGAGAGATGGTGAACTCGGCCCCGCCTTCGGGGTGGTTGCGGGCGCGAATGGAACCGCCAAGGCTTTCCATAATCGAATAGCAGATGGAGAGGCCGAGCCCGGTGCCTTCGCCCACCGTTTTGGTGGTGAAGAAGGGGTCGAATATCTGCTCAAGGCGTTCCGGGGGGATGCCCGTACCGTTGTCGTGCAGGATCACCTGGGCCGTGCCGTCGGCGTCGTTCCGGCGGGTTGACACCAGCACCCGGCCGCCCTTGCCCACGGCGTCGATGGCGTTGTCAAGGATGTTCAGTATCACCTGCTGCAACTGGCCGACGTCGGTGGCAACCCGCAGGTCGGTCTCGATGAAGTCCCGCTCGATGCTGATGCCGCGAAAGTTGGCTTCGTTCTGCAAAAAGGCGATGGCCTGATCCACGATCGGGTTGACGGGCAGGCTTTCCGAGGAAGGGTCGATGCGGCGGGCAAAGCCCAGCAGGCGGTGGGTAATGTCTTTGGCGCGGTCCACGTTCTGTTCGACTTTCATGGCGGCGTTCCGCATTTCCGCGTGGTGCTGCATCTTGTCGGGTTTTTCGTCCTCAAGCAGATCGCGAATCCAGCCCGCGTGTTCGCGAATGAGCATCAGCGGGTTGTTGATTTCGTGCGCGATGCCGGCGGCCAGTTTGCCCAGGGCCGCCATTTTGCTGGATTGGAGCAGCGTCGCGTCATACGAGGCTTTTTCCTTGTCGGCCTGGATGAGGCGGTTGATCATGAAGCGGGTGACCATCCAGGCGCCCGCGCTCAGGGCAGCCAGCCCCAGAAGGATGACCACCACGGCCATGGTCTGCGCCTTGGAAAGCAGGGAAAGATGCTCGCTTGGATCCTCGGCCACAACGAGCATCCAGGGGGCGTTATCCAGGGGCGCCTTGGCCAGGAGCATGCGTTTTCCGTGCAGGAACCCCTCGGAAATGCCGCCCTGCCTCGGCCAGGACACGTCGACTTTTTCCATGACATGCCCGGCCAGGTGGGATTCCGTCTGCAAGAGGCCGTCGCGGCTGACGACAAAGGCGTCGCCCTCCTGGGACAGGCGGCTCGACTGCACTATGGAGGTAAAGACCTGGGAATCGATGGTGGCCCGCAGAATCCATGAGCGGTCGCCTTCCTCGCGCATGACCGCGATGATGATGTGCGGAAACTTGCGGAAACCGAGAAAGACATCGCTGACAAAGACGCCCTTGCGTTTTACTTCCGTGAACCACGGCTCGTTTTTGTAATTGGCGTCGCGCACGTCGTAGGAGCCGGCATAGGCGACGTGCACGCCCTCCATATCAATGACGCCAAGGTCGACGTAGGACTGCGAATTGGCTTTGACGGCACGCAGAACCGAGGCCAGCTTGCCGGGCGCGGTCAGCTCCTCAAAGCTGAACATGTCGGCCAGGCTGCGCAGTTGCGACGTGCGCTCCTCAAAAAAGATGTCGATGGTGCGGCCCTTGCCGCGGGCCACGTTTTCGACTTCGCGGACCGTCTTTTCGTGGTACAGCTCGGTAAACTGAATGGGGATGATGATGCCGACGGCCAGCATGGGCAGGATGGCGAAGCACAAGGTTGTGGCCACAATGGCCTTGCGCAGATTCTGATACTTTTTGGGTTGAGCGCTTCCAGCCATATGCCCCTCCGCTTGCCCTTGGCGGCGCTGTGCGCTTCCCCCGGAAGGGCGCCCGCGCGCTATTTCGATTGCGTTGTCTCAAGCGTCACAAGCCAGCCGTGGCCGGGCCTGACGCCGTCCTCGGGGAACAGGGCGTGCCCCTTGAGCCGGTCAACCTCCACGATGGCGCCGCGCTCCCGCTCGTTCCAGTCCCGGTCGAGCAGGCGGGCGCCGTCCCCGACAATCATCGGGCGGCCGAGCCGGGAGAAGGACACCTTGTAACCGGAAGCGGCCGGCAGCTTCTGGCCCGGCAGGGCCTGTTTGACGGCCACCCGCATATCTTTGACGGCGTGTCCGAAATAGATGTCATGCAGGGCCAGGCCCTTTTCCGCCCTCAGGAAGGAGAGCCAGTTGGCAATCCCCGTCAGGAGCGCCAGGAGGACGCATAACGCCGCCACGGCAAAGGGCTGTATGCCGGTGAGTCTGCGGAGCAGAGAGTTATCGGCGGCCTGACGGTCCGCTTCCGTGGCGTAGACGGTGACGGTATGGACCAGAGCCGGGTTCTGCATACCCCCGAACAGCAGTGTTCTGTCGCGTTCGTCCTTGGTCTGGCTGTCGCTGACGTCCGCTTTGACGATGTCAACGATGGTCAGGATGACCGGCCCTGAAGCCATGTCCGGCGCGGCGCTGAGTTCAGCCCGCCACATATGGCCGCCCATCCAGAAGCCCTTGTATGTTTCAAGCGCTTTGAAAGTCAGTCCGGGCGGGCCGTCCATCTCCACCACGAGATCGTCGTGGGTTTTCGCGCCCGCCGGCATCATGCCGGAAACCAGGACGCTTTCGCCGGCAAGCAGGTCGATGCTGTTGAATTCGTGCCGCACCAGGGTTTGCAGGCCGTCGATGACGGCAACGGCGGCAAGGATAAAGAGAAAAGCGCTTACCCGCCCCAGAAAACGGGAACGGGCAAGCAGTGATTTGGCAAGCGCCAGCGACGAGTCGTCGGGTGACTTCCGAAGGCCCGTCTTGACGGGCATTTGCTGCGTCATCGTTCGGCCTTTGCGATGAGCCGCCTCCCCACAAAGGCGACGACAAGCGTAGGCACGAGCAGACCGAAGAATATTTTGAAGAACACCGGGGTCAGCCTGTCCGGCGTCTGGCTGGCGAAATACATGGCTACAAAAAGTTCGCTGATTACCAGAAAATTGATGACCACGGCAAAAAGTCGCATCCTCGGGCTGGCGGTCAGCGAGACGCGCTGGGCCTCGCCCATGCCGCGCTCTTCCATGTGCTCAAGGGATTCGTCATGGACAGGGGCGCTTTGCGAGGGGGTGCTGATGTTGCGCATGGCTTTCTCCTTGGCCTTTGCGAATGCCGGGCACTCGCGCCCGAGCGTGAAGTGTGGCTTATTTTCACGGTGTTTTCAAGCGGAACCAGGAGACGGCAGCAATTCTAAAATTTTGTCGAAGCCAATTTTGATCGCATGTGGGCTCTGCCCACACCCGCCAGGGCCTGGCCGGCCCTGGACCCGGCGATTGGGTGACGAGAGTGTTGCCATGTTGCTACGCGCAGTCGGAATCCAAGTGCTGCCA
>JAIRTI010000101.1 GCA_031255035.1 Desulfovibrio sp. | reverse complement strand
AAACAGTTCGCTTACGGCGGGCAAAGCCCGCCTGCTCCTGTTTCGCGGCAAGGATTTGCGGACAAATCCCTGCCGGGCGTTTCATGTGTGAAATGCTTTAATCATCGAACATCTTGTCTCTGGAATAGCGCGCAAAGTATTCGCGGGTCAGCTTGAAGACCACGGGACTGAGCAGGAGCAGGGCGACGAGGTTGGGCAGGGCCATGAGACCGTTGAACAAGTCGGACAGGCTCCAGACAAAGGTGAGTTCCATCATGGCGCCCACGGGAACCACCAGGGTGAAAACAAGGCGGAAAGGCTTGAGAGCCATGTGGCCGAAAAGATACACGGCGCACCGTTCGCCGTACACGCACCATCCCAGGATAGTGGTGAAGGCGAACAGCGCCAGCGCGATGGCCACAAAGTACTGGCCTATGCCGGGCAAAGCGTGTCCGAAGGCATGGGAGGTCATGATGGCGGCGGTACCACGGTCGGCCGCGTGCCAGTCGCCGGCGATCAGGATGATGATGGCCGTCATGGAGCAGACCAGGACGGTATCGATGAAGGGGTCGATCATGCCCAGGAAGCCCTGGCGTACCGGGTTGTCGGTAATGGCCGTGGCGTGGGCGATGGGGCCGCTGCCAAGACCGGCTTCGTTGGAGAACAGACCGCGCGCGACACCGTACCGCATGGCCATCATGATGGAGGCGCCGGTAAATCCGCCGACGGCCGGGGCCGGAGCGAAGGCGTATTCAAAAATGGACAGAAAGGCGGGGCCGACCTTGTCGTAGTTCATGAGCATGATGATGATGCCCAGGATGATATAGGTAACGGCCATGAAGGGTACAACCACGCCCGCCACGTCGCCGATACGCTTGACGCCGCCGATGAGCACGACGCCGACAATGACGAACAGGGCGATGGCGACACCCGTCGGAGGAAGGCCGAACGCCGTTGAGAGGTTGCCGGTGATGGCGTTGCACTGGGTCATGTTGCCGATGCCGAAGCTGGCCACCATACCGAACAGGGCAAAGAGGCAGGCCATCCATTTCCAGCTGTCGCCCAGGCCGTTTTTGATGTAGTACATCGGGCCGCCCACATAGTCGCCGGCGGGGGTGACTTCACGGTATTTCACCGCGAGCAGCGCTTCCGAGTACTTGGTGGCCATGCCCACCAGGGCTGTTATCCACATCCAGAACACGGCGCCGGGGCCGCCGATCATGATGGCGGTGGCCACGCCGACAATGTTGCCGGTGCCGATGGTGGCCGCCATACAGGTCATCATGGCCTTGAAGGGGGAGAGTTCGCCCTGATGCTCGGAGTTGGCCGCGCGGCCTCTCCACATGTGCATGAACGCTGGAACCATGTTCAGCCAAGGCATAAATTTGAGACCGATAATGAGGTATACGCCTGTGCCTACCAGAAGCGGGAGCAGGACATACGGACCCCAGACATAGCCGCCCAAAGTATCCACAAAATTCGTTAACTGTTCCACAAAGCCTCCCTCGCGTGAAGTGGTTTCGGGCCGGCACAGGCCGGCAACGCAGCCGGGGCATCACGCATGATCTCACTTGCGGCACGGATACGGCAAGTGCTAAGTTAATCCACGGAAAAGTGCCTTAAGCGCCTTAATCTCTTCTATTCGGATGCACAAGGTGAGATATTTGTATACCGGCTTTGCCAAAAGCGCAACGACAACGGAAAAGCATGTCGATAACGAAAAAACATCCCCTGGAGTCCCTCATGTTCGACCAGTCCCCGCCCCCCGAACCACGGGGCATCCACGACCACCATCTGACCGTGCCGGAGCTCACCCTGCGCGGCATGACGCTGGGCGCGCTGATCACCGTTGTTTTCACCTCGTCCAACGTATACCTCGGTCTCAAAGTGGGCCTGACCTTCTCCTCATCCATTCCCGCCGCGGTCATTTCCATGGCCGTCCTGAGTTTTTTCGCCCGCTCCAACATTCTTGAGAACAACATGGTGCAGACCCAGGCTTCCGCCGCGGGCACCCTGTCGGCGGTCATCCTGGTGCTGCCCGCCATCATCATGATCGGCTACTGGAACGGCTTTCACTTCTGGCAGACCATGCTCATCTGCATAGCCGGCGGCGCGCTCGGCGTCATCTTTTCCATCCCGCTCAGGCGCACCATGGTGATCAACAGCGACCTGCCCTATCCTGAAGGCGTCGCCGCCGCCGAAATCCTGATCGCGGGCCGCCAGGAAGAGGGCACGAAAGAAGGGGAAGGCGGGGCCAAAGACATCCTCTTCGGCGGCATTGTAGCGGCGGCGGTGTCCTTCTGCACCGCCGGGCTGCACCTGCTGACCGACAAGGCCAGCATCTGGATAAGTTCCGGCAAGGCCATCTTCCAGCTGCCCTTCGGCTTTTCCCTCGCGCTGATCAGCGCGGGCTACCTCATTGGGCTGACGGCCGGGCTGGCCATGCTGATCGGCGTGGCGCTGGCCTGGGGCTGCTTTGTCCCCTACCTGACAAGCCAGTTGCCCGCTGCCGCTGCGGACGCGGGAGGGCACCTTGCGGACATCGCCACGCAGGTCTGGAACGGGAGGGTGCGCTTCATCGGCGCGGGCACGCTTGCCATTGCGGCGCTCTGGACCCTGATCACCCTGCTGCGCCCCCTGATTGAAGGAGTAAAGCTTTCCTTCAAGGCCATTTCCGACTCGGCCCACGGCGCGACCATTGAGCGCACGGATCAGGACATGTCCATGAAATCCCTGCTCGCTCTTTCCGCCGTGCTGCTGCTCGTGCTGGCCGCGACCTTTTATTCCTTTGTGCGCGAAGCGCCCATTCCCGATCTCATGGCCTGGGGACTCGTGCTCTTTGCCGTGGTCATGGTCTTTCTCATCGGCTTTTTCATCGCCGCCGCCTGCGGCTATATGGCCGGGCTGATCGGATCGTCCAACAGTCCCGTTTCCGGCATCGGCGTCATCGCCATCATTGTCATTTCCCTGCTGCTCGTGCTGGCCGACGGCGCGCTCGGCATCTTCGCCTCGCCGGCGGGCAAACAGTTCGGCATGGCGCTCGCCATCTTCATCACCACGGCCGTGGTGAGCGTGGCCGCCATTTCCAACGACAACCTGCAGGACCTGAAAACCGGCTACCTTGTTGGCGCGACACCCAAAAACCAGCAGATCGCCCTGCTGGTGGGCTGCGTGGTCGGGGCGTCGATCATCGCTCCCACCTTGAGCCTGCTTTACCAGGCCTACGGCTTTGCCGGAGCGCCCCTGCCCCGGCCGGGCATAGACGCGGACGCCATGCTGTCCGCGCCGCAGGCCACGCTCATGATGACCGTCACCAAGGGCATTTTCGGCCACAACCTTGACTGGAACATGCTGCTGGCGGGCATTGTGGTCGGCGTCTGCGTCATTATCGCCGATCAGGCGCTCGGCCTGTTCAAGTCCTCTGTCCGCATTTCCGCGCTGGCCGTGGGGCTCGGCATCTACCTGCCCCCCAGCGTGACGGCGGCGATCATCGTCGGCTCGCTGCTGAACCTGGCGGTCAAGCGCGGGCTCAAGGCCAAAAACGCCGAACAGACCGGCTCGGAGCACAACAAAAAGGGCGTGCTCATCGCCTCGGGCTTCATTGTCGGTGAAAGTCTCATGGGCGTCGTCATCGCCATTGCCGTGCTGGTGAGCCTTTCCATGGGCCACGGCGAGTCGCCGTTCGGCATGGAGGGACTGCTCGCGGGCATGTTCGGGGCCAATGCCGGGGCCGTGGTGACGGGGCTGAGCGTGCTGGTGTTTGTCGGCATCTGTGCCGTGTTCTACAAGAAGTCGACCTAAGCGCAACAGTTTGCCGGCCCGGCCTTCTTCTTATCATGCGGGCAGGCTATGGGAGCGGATGTCGTGAAACAGCAATTCTCATTATGAGCCTTTTTGCGGCCCCCCATTCGCCAACTGTGAAAGGCAATGCCTCCGGCGGGGGGGGGGGGGGGGGGGGGGGGGGGGGGGGGGGGGGGG
>JAIRTI010000221.1 GCA_031255035.1 Desulfovibrio sp. | reverse complement strand
AGGCGTTTGGCGTCGTCATGCCCGGCAACGCTGTTGTGGGCGTACATCTGGACATAGCCGGTAAAGGGACGCAGGGAAGCCGGCGCGTCCCTCCAGGAATCGGCGGCCAGCGCCAGACCTTCGCCGCTGTGGCCGCCGACGCGATCGCCCTGCCGATGGCCCTTGACAAGTTTCAGAGCAAAATTCGCGGCCGCGCGGGCCATGGCCCCGGCCTCTTCGGGAAAGTCCCGGCGCAAGACCTGCGCTCCTGTCCGGGCTTTGTCTTCCGGAAGAAATCCGAAGACGGCGCCGAACCAGGCCTGCCAGAATCGGGAGACGGCCATGCGCGCGCTTCGGGCGTCCGGCGTCCCGTCGGCATCCCGCGCTTCCACGGGCCGCAGCGAATACAGGCCGGAAGCGTCGCGCTCGGTCATGAGCAGCTCAAGTCCCGGCGGCGGGTGGGCCGGACCGTGGCCGCTCAAAAGCCCGTCCAGCACCGACGCCGTTTTGCAGGCGGTCATTTCCTCGCGGCAATGATAGCGCTTGCGGGTGCAGCGCCAGCATCCGGCGCAGTTCAGCCCGGCGCGCAGCACATGATGTCCGGGAGAGAACGGCCCGGTTTCCCAGGGGTTGACCGGCCCTACGGAGAGGTTCAAAACCGGCGTGCCCAGCCAGGCCGCCACGTGCATGGGCCCGGTATCCGGCGTGACCAGCAGGTCCAGTTCCCCGAGAAATCGGGCCAGCGTCGCAACGCTGAACCGCCCGCACAAGTTGAGCGCGGGCGCGCGCAAGATCCCGGCCACGGCCTTGCCCAGGGCATCTTCCGCCGCGCCGCCCAGGAGCACCGGCTTATGGCCCCGCCGCAGCAGGGTGCGGGCCAGATCGGCCCAGAACGCGGCGTCGGGGTGTTTTTCCGCCTCGCTCGCCCCGAGGAAAAGGCCGATGCGCGCGCCGCTGCCGGGGACAACGGCGCGGGGCGCGGGCCAGGTCGTCGCCGTCATGATGTATGGCGTCGCGACATCCAGGCAGTTCAGGTCGGCCCAGTGAAAAAGGTTGTAGCGGTTGTTGTGCGTCAGGGAGGCGCGGTACAACTGCCAGTCTCCCTCGACGAGCAGGCGGCCGGCGGCATCCGCATAGGGGCCGATTCGCCGCCCGGCTTCGACCTCGCCGGCCAGGGCCGCGGCCTGCGGACGGTGGCTGAGATTGATGACCGTGTGGAAGCGCTGCCGCCGCATGGCGGGGGCGGCTGCATAAGAAAAATAGGTAACCCCCGGCGACAGCGCCATGAGGGGCTTGAAAAAAGCCTCCTCGCCCACAACCCAGATCGGCCGGCCGGGGAAAATCGCCTGCAAGCGGCCCAGCAGGGGGAAGGTCAGCACCAGGTCGCCCATGCGCTGCATCTGGAGGACGAGGATTGTGTCAGAAGTCATGGCCTCACCGGTTTTTCCACGGGCGCGCGGGGCAGCGGCTTCATGCGTAGATGGCCCGCATGCGTTCCGCCAGGGCGCGCAGCCGGTGCTCATAGGTATGCTCGGCGAGAATGCGCCTGCGCGCCGCTTCGGCCACGCGCCGCCGTTCGTCTTCGCGTTCGAGGTATTCCCCGGCGAGGGCCGTGGCTTCCTCTGGAGAGCGGTAACAAACGATTTCCCGTCCCGGCTCGAAAAGGCGTTCCACCTGCTCACGATAATCGGTCAGCAGAAAGGCCCCGGCCGCCGGGACGTCGAACACGCGCTGGTTCACCGCGCCCTTCATCTGCTGGCTGGTGCAATTGAAGTTCAGGGCCACGTGGGGGTAAAAGCGCGGCAATTCGTCATAATACGCAAGCTCGCTGTGATAAAACCAGGCGGGCGTTCCGTCGCCGCCCGGCTGTCCCGGCCGGCCCAGCAGCGTTTTCCAGCCGTCGTCGCCGGCCACAAGCGGCGCAAAGGGCAGGATGCCCCTGACGCAGTCCAGGCGATACTGACGGGTCGCCTCCCAGGTGATCATGGTTTCGTATTCGAGTTGAAGCTCAATGCTGGGCAGCGCTTCAAAAGAAGCCGCCAGGCCGGGATGCCGGTCGGCTAAAAAGGCGGCCACGGAGCGCTCGTCGCTTTGGCCGAACTCGGCCGCCAGGCGTTCAAAGCCGAGCAGGAGTTCGTCGCCCAGGGGCCGCAACCGCTTGCGCCGAACCTTGTGCACCATGGAGTTGCCCACAAAGGCCACCCTGCCGTCCCAGTCCGGAGGCAGCCCCGGCAGGGGCGGCGGGCTTTGCGTCACATACGGGGTGAAGCGCCGGGCGTCCGTGCCCAGGGGCAGGTACGAGACTTCGGCGAAGCCGCGATCTTTGAGCGACAGGATATTGTCGGTATCCCAGGTGAAGATGGAGAGCCAGGGGCTTTGCAGGCCGGAATAGCGGTAGAGGACCAGGTGGGGGTTGTCAACGAACCAGGAGGCCAGGGGCAGGCGCAGTTTTTCCAGCAGATCGGTGAGCACGCCCTCCCGGTCAACGCCCAGGTGGTTGATGGTAAAAGCGAAATCCGGCTTGAAGTCGACCACGGCCGTGAGCAGACGTTCGATGAACTCGCTTTGCCCGAAGGCGCCCACCGACACCTGCAAAAGCGAATGGGGAAAGCCCAGGCGCTCGCAGGCGGCCACGATTTCACCCATGAGAAAATACTGGCTCGTGAGCAGGAGAAGGCGGGGTTTGCCGCCGGCGAACTTGGCGTGGCGGGCGCGCGTCCAGAAATCGGCTTTGGCGCTGGCGTTCGCGGCGTCCCGGATCGCCGCGCACCATTCCCTGTCGAGCCGCAGATAGGCGGGATTGACCAGCGGCAGGAGAGCGATGCCGCCGGCCTTGGCCTGAATGGCGGTCAGCGCCTTCAGGGCGTCGCCGCTATCGGCCGCGTCGATCCAGCAAAGGCCCCGGAAACGGGAAAACCGCTCCCGGACGCCGCTCACGGCCTGGATATCCAGTTCCTTGTCCGCCACGGCAAGAATAAAATCCGCGCCGTAGGCCGATTCCATGCGCGCACAGAGAACTTCAAGGGCGGTTCCGGTTCCGGCGCCGATGACCACCGGCAAACGCGTCTGCCCGGCCATGCCGCCTTCCCCGGCTTCGGCGCCCGGAAAAACCGGCGTCTCGGGCAGAAAAGAAAGCTCCCGCGCGGGGCCGGCCGGGCCGAGGAGCCGAAACTCCCGGCCCCGCCTGCGCACAAGAATATCAGGCGCCCCGTCAACGGCGACGGCCTCGGCGCCGTCCAGAGCCTGCGGACCAGCCGGTCCGGAACCCTCTTCCCTCCTTGGGGTCTTGCCTTTCATGAACCGCCTTTGGTCCCGGGCCGCATGCTGACTTCGTCCTGATCAAGCAGGAAGGTGACGTTGTTATCCATGGAATGCGTCGTGTAATAGGCCTTGGCAATGCCTATTTCGCAACCGGGCATGACCTTGCCCGGCACAACGATGCGGCATTGCGACGCGTTGCGCTCATCCACGACGAACTTGCACCACAACTGGTTCTGCCGCTCAAGGGCGATGCCCAGCTTGCGGTTCAACAGGGCGAGACGCGGGCCGTACTCCTGCTCCATCACCTGATTGCGTCCGGCCATCTTTTCGAAAAAGGCCGCCTTGTCCTTCCAATGGGATATCTGGCTCTCCAGCTTCTGCAAGGCCAGAAAATCGAAGGGATTGTATCCCATCATCACCCGCGTCGGCGTGCTGTAGTCGCCGCCGAGCCGCTCTTCGACATAGACCAGCCCGTTGGCGTATACCGTACCGCCCTGGAGGCGTCCTTTTACGACCAGATTGCCGCCGACATACAGGGTGCTGTGCAGGCAGGCGCCGTCGATAATCACGTTGCCCTTGGCGCGCAGTTGCGCGTGCTCGCAAAAAGGCAGGCGCATGTTGCCCCCGGCGCAGACCAGGGTGCTGGGAAGCGCGGTGTCCGCGTCCGGCTTTTTTTCAGGGGAGTCGGACAGCGCGCTGGTGTTGTCGCCCTTGATGCCGGAAAGGCAGACAACGTCGCCCAGCCCCTTGAGCTTGGCGCTCTCGATGTGTCCCTTGATCAGGATATTCCGGGCCTGAACGGCGAAGCCCGTCTGCACGTCGCCGTGCACGGCCAGGTCCCCCACAAAAAAGATGTTGCCCGTACGAAAGCCCACATGACCGCGGATGTTGAGCATCTTTTTTACTGAAATGAGGCCGTTGTTATAAAAGACGTAGCCGTTGGCCTCGGCGACTATTTTATCAGGGTTTTCGCTGTGCGGCGCGCAATTGGGGCCGATGGGCAGATGGCGCTCATGGTACAGGAAGCGCGGATCGCGCTTATGGTAGGGAAAGTCGTCGGGGTTGACGAGTTCGGCAAGCACTTGCCCGGCCACGACATTCTGCACATAGCCCAGATACTGGGTGTTGACCGTGCCGTCCGGCCATTCAACCGGCGAAAGATTCGTGTGGTTGAAGTCCGGATCAAAATAATGGAGCAGATAATACATGCCGCTATCACCTTTAGAGCATCATTTTCACATTGAAAGTACACATGATGTCCAAAATGCTCCACAGGGATTTGTTTG
>JAIRTI010000211.1 GCA_031255035.1 Desulfovibrio sp. | reverse complement strand
ACGCTCACGGCCCGCTTTTCCAGCGTGACCGGCCTGAAGAGCGGGGCCAACGTCGAAATCGCCGGCGTGCCCGTGGGCAAGGTGACCGGCATCCGCATGGATGACAGCTACCGGGCGGTGGTGACGCTTTTGATCAACAAGGGCGTCGCCCTTTCCGATGATTCCATCGCCTCGGTGAAAACCAGCGGCCTCATCGGCGACAAATACGTCAGCCTTTCCAGCGGCGGCTCCGAAACCATGCTGGCCGACGGCGATCAGGTGACGGAAACCGAATCCGCCGTTGATATCGAAGCTTTGATAAGCAAATATGTATTCGGAGGTGTTCAATGACCCGTCTTATCCGCAATTACGGCGCGCCGCTCCTTCTGGCGGCGGCGCTTATTTTTTCCATGGCCGCCGGGCAGGCCGCCGCGTCAGCGGCCGAAGCCAGAGCCATTCTTGAAACGACCATCAATCAGGTTTTCGACGAAATGAAAAAGCCGGAACTGCAAAACCCCGACGAACGCGACGCGGTCCTGGACAGAATTGAAAACATCGTGCGCTCTCTGTTCAGTTTTGAAGAACTGTCCATGCGCACCGTCGGTCCCGCCTGGAAAAACTTCAGCGCCGATCAGAAAAAACGCTTTATCGACGCCTTTGGAGATCTGCTCCGGGAGCGCTATCTCGGCAGCCTGGACGGCTATTCGGGCGAAACCGTCTCCTACCTGGGCGAAACCTCCAGCACCAAAGGCGACCGGGTGGAGGTGCAGACCAACATCATCGTCGACAACAAGCCGGTGCCCGTAAATTACCGCATGCTCAAAAAAGACCGCTGGCTCGTGTATGACGTGATTATCGAAGGAGTGAGCATGGTCCAGAACTATCGCTCGCAGTTTCAGACGGTGCTGGACAAAGGCGACGCGGAACAGTTGATTTCCCTGGTGCGTGACAAAGCCGCCGAAACACGGGCCGAGCAAAATAAAAAGTAGTCGCCATGAACCGCAGTCTTTTCCCCATGCTGTGTCTGCTGGCGGCGCTCTGCGCCATCCAGCCGGCCTCGGCCGTGACCTTGTCGCCCACGCAGGCCCAGTCGCAGGGAGCGCGTGACGACGAGACGGCCGTCTCGTCATCCGTCCCTTCACTGGATGACGACGACGAGTTTCTCGACGCCGTCGGGCGAATTGTTCCGGACCCGCTGGAAGGGTGGAACCGCGCCATGTTCACATTCAACGACGCTTTCATAGAATATGCCGCCAGACCGTTGAACGAAGGCTACGTGTACGTGACGCCCGACTTTGTGCGCGCCGGCATTTCAAATTTCTTCCACAACGCGGCCTTTCCCGTGCGTTTCGTCAACAACCTTCTGCAAGGGCGGCCCAGGGCCGCCGGCGTCGAAATGTCGCGCTTCCTGCTCAACACCACGGCCGGTCTGGGCGGACTCTTTGACGTGGCCCGGCGCCACAAGCCCATCGTGCATGTCGAAGACGAAGACATGGGCCAGACCTTGGGCGTCTGGGGGATTGGCGAAGGCTGCTACATCGTCTGGCCCGTGATCGGGCCGAGCACGGCGCGGGACAGCCTCGGCATGGCTGGCGACTACTTTCTCAGCCCGGGCACCTACGTTCAGGACTATGCGGAGGTCATGTGGGGCTTATACGTATTTGAAGTCTTCAACGACCTGGACAAGACCCTTGACCTGTACGACAACCTGAAACGCGCCGCTGTCGAGCCCTATTCCTCGGTACGCGACGCCTATGTGCAATACAGGCGTGCCCAAATAGAAAAATGACAGAAAAATATAAAAACGCTGATTTTTCGTTTTGGCGTCGTTGCCGCAGCCGGAGGACTCATGCCCAAAACACGGGAAAAGTATATCGTTGAAGGGGTCGACCTCTATTATATTCGTAACCGCAATGAAAAACGCGTCGCCCAGGCTCTGCGGGAAACCATCACCCGTAAAAAGCTCAAAAAACTGACCGCGAATATGATCAAGGACGCCTACGCCTTTTCTCTCAACAGCCTCCAGGCCCGCTACACCCAGCGCGGGACCATCGTGTTGCGCGACCCGGTGCGCGCCTCGGAAATCAATGCAATCGTTGCCGAGGCGCTGAATCACATCATCAAAAACCCCAAATAGTCCGGGCTTTTCCATGGTCAGCCGCTCGCCTCTCTCTTTGCACGGTCCGCCGCCCATAGCGGCGGATTTGCATCTGCATACCAACCACTCCCACGGCAAGGCCGGCACGGAAGCCATGTTCATTGCCGCCCGCATCCACAGGCTTTCAACCATCGGCTTTTCCGAACACTCGCCGCGTCCCGCCGGCTACAGCTACCCTGTTGATTATCAGGACAAGCTCATCAGCGAATTCGCCCTCTACGTCCGCGAGGTGCGGGATATAGCCGAACGCGCCGCCCTGAACGGAATTACGGTGCTGCTCGCCATTGAGGTCGACTATATACCGGGACAGGAAATCTTTGCTTCGGCCTTGTGCCGGAGCTATGCTTTCGATTACGTCATCGG
>JAIRTI010000176.1 GCA_031255035.1 Desulfovibrio sp. | reverse complement strand
CTGTTTACCGAAGGGGCCGACGTGAAGAAGGGGGACGTGCTCTATCAGATAGACCCCGACATTTATCAGGCCGCCGTGGATAACGCCAGGGCCACCCTTGAAAAGGCCGAAGCCAACGCGGTGGCGGCGAAACTTCTGGCCGACAGGCTGGAGCGCGTCGTCAAGGTCAACGCCGTCAGCAAGCAGGACTACGACAACGCCATCGCCGCCCACGGCCAGGCCGTGGCCGAGGTTTCCGCAGCCAAGGCCGCCCTTGATACCGCGACCATCAATCTTGACTATACGCGGATCACCTCCCCTGTTTCCGGGCGCATCGGCCGATCCACGGTCACGCCGGGCGCTCTGGTCACCCAGAATCAGGCCGAACCGCTGGCCACGGTCCAGCAGCTTGACCCCATGTATGTGGACGTGACGCAGTCCAGCGTCGACTTGCTGCGCCTCAAGCGGGCTTTTGGGAGCGGTCGCCTGAAATCCAGCGGCGAAGGGGCCATGCAGGCCACTTTGCGCCTGGAGGACGGCAGCCCCTATATGCAGCGCATCCCCGAGAAAGACCCGGCAACGGGCGAAATCCTCAAAAACGCCGACGGCAGGCCACAGTACGTGTCAACGCCGGTGGTCGGCTTCTTGAAGTTTTCCGAGGTCACGGTCGAGCAAAGCACCGGGGTTGTCACCATTCGCGCCATCTTTCCCAACCCGGACACGACGCTGCTGCCCGGCATGTATGTTCGCGCCATTCTTGAGGAAGGCGTGACGGACAACGCCATGCTCATCCCGCAAAAGGCGGTGCTGCGCAACAACCGGGGCCTGCCGGTGGTGCGGGTGCTGAGCAAAAACGCCACCATCGAGAACCAGGACGGCGTCTATAACGTGACGGCCAGCGTGCTGGACATCGACAGGGCCATCGGCAACCATTGGCTGGTGACCGGCGGCATAAAGCAGGGCGACCTGCTGGTCATTGACGGCATCCAGAAAATCCAGGCAGGCAAGCCGGTCCGGGCCGTTCCGGCGGACGCCCCGGAAATGTCGGCCGCGTCCCCGGCGGACAACAGCGATCCTGGGGCGTCCGGCAAAAGCGGCATGGTCGTGCCCGACGCCGATTCAACCCCGTAGATGGTGACTTGTGGCCCATTTTTTCATTGACCGTCCGATCTTCGCCTGGGTTGTCGCCATCATAATGATGCTGGCCGGGGTTCTTTCGCTCTACAGCCTGCCCGTGGCCCAATACCCGGAAATCGCCTCGCCCGAAATATCCGTCAGCGCCTTTTATCCCGGCGCTTCGGCCAAAACGGTGGAAGACACGGTCACGACCGTGATCGAACAGCAGATGAAGGGCATCGACAACCTCATCTACATGTATTCATCCAGCGACGCCAACGGGAACGCGACCATCAACCTGGCCTTCGATTCCGGTGCCGATTCGGACATCGCCCAGGTCCAGGTGCAGAACAAGCTCTCCGTCGCCGAGTCAACCCTGCCCCAGGAGGTTACCCGCCAGGGGGTGCAGGTCAAAAAGGCGGCCAAGAACTATCTGATCATTGTCGGCTTCGTGTCCGAAGACGGCAGCATGACCACGGACGACCTGAACGACTATGTGATCAGCAACGTGCAGGACCCGGTCAGCAGGATATCGGGCGTCGGCGACGTGTCCGTGTTCGGTTCGCAGTATTCTCTGCGGATCTGGGCGGACCCGGCCAAGTTCGAAGAATACAGGCTGAACCCCTCGGATGTGGCCGCGGCCATAGAGGCCCAGAATATTCAGGTCGCCGGCGGGAAAATCGGCGGCGAGCCGGCCGTGAAAGGCCAGCAGATAAGCGTCACGGTCAACGCTTCGTCCCGGCTCACGACAGTGGAGCAGTTCGGGCAGGTCATGGTGCGCATGAATCCGGACGGCTCCGTGGTGCGCCTCAAGGATATCGCCCGGATCGAACTGGCCGGCGAAATGCAGGACGTCCGCACCCGGTACAACGGCAAAGGGGCCTCGGGCCTGGCCGTGAAGCTCGCGCCCGGGGCCAACGCCCTGGAAACCGCCGACGCCATCAAGGCCGAAGTGGAGAACCTCTCCCGCTTTTTCCCGTCCGGCATGACCGCCTTGTATCCGTATGATACCTCTCCTTTTGTGCGCATATCCATTGATGAGGTGTACAAAACTCTGGGTGAGGCCATCCTTCTGGTCTTCCTGGTGATGTTCCTTTTTTTGCAGAACTTCCGCCCCACGCTGATCCCGACCATCGCGGTTCCCGTGGTGCTGCTCGGCGCCTTTGCCGTCATCGCGGCCTTCGGCTTTTCAATCAATACCCTGACCATGTTCGGTCTGGTGCTCTCCATCGGCCTGCTGGTGGACGACGCCATCGTCGTCGTGGAAAACGTGGAGCGGATCATCACGACGGAGCATCTCCGCCCGCGCGAAGCCTCCAAAAAATCCATGGACCAGATCACCGGCGCCCTGGTGGGCACCACCATGGTCATTGCCGCTGTGTTCATCCCCATGGCTTTTTTCGGCGGCTCCACCGGGGTGATCTACCGGCAGTTCTCCATTACCATTGTAGCCTCAATGGGGCTCTCGCTTCTGGTGGCCCTGATTTTGACCCCGGCCTTGTGCGCGACGCTGCTCACCCCACACAAAGAGCAGCCGCCGGCCAGAAAAAGCGGGAGCCCGGCCCTGTCCGGGCGCTTCTTCAGCGCCTTCAACGCCTGGTTCGACCGGGTGCTCGACAAATATGAAAAGGCCGTGCGCGCCATGGTGACCAGGCCTTTTCGCTGGCTTATGGTCTACCTTGGCGCGGTGGGACTCATGATCGCGCTCTTCCTGACCCTGCCGTCGGCCTTTCTGCCGGATGAGGACCAGGGGGTTTTATTCGTTTCCGTGCAATTGCCGCCGGCGGCGTCGCTGGAACGAACCACGGACGTCCTGAAAAAAATCGAGCGCTATTTTCTTGAGGAGGAAGAAACGGCCGAAGGCATTCTCTCCGTTGCGGGCAGCAATATGAACATCAGCGGCCAGAACGCGGGCATGGCCTTTGTCCGGCTCAAGGACTGGTCCGAACGCAAGGGCAAGGATATGCGCGTACCCGCCGTGCAGGCGCGGGCCATGCGCTATTTCGCCGGCATCAAGGAAGCCCAGGTCTTTGCCTTTGCGCCCCCGGCGGTGATGGAACTGGGCAACTCGTCGGGATTCGACTTCGAACTCCTGGATCGCAACGGCAACGGGCACGAGGCCCTGATGGAGGCGCGAAACCAGCTCCTGACCATGGCGGCGCGGCAAAAAGAGCTGCTCGCCGTCCGCCCCAACGGTCTGGACGATATGGAACAGTACAGCCTTGAAGTGGACAGGGCAAAGGCCGGCGCCTTGAGCGTTGACATCCGTGAGCTGTACGCGGCTATCTCCGCTTACTGGGGCAGCCTGTATATAAACGATTTTCTCGAAAAGGGCCGCACCAAGCGGGTGTACCTCCAGGCCGACGCGCCCTTCCGCATGCAGTCCGAAGACTTCAAGCGCTATCACGTGCGCAACCGGCTGGGCGACATGGTGCCCTTTTCCGCCCTTATCTCCGGCAAATCAACCTTTGGCGCCCCCCGGCTGGAGCGCTTCAGCGGCGTGCCTTCCATCGAAATTCTCGGCCAGCCCGCGCCCGGCGTGAGTTCGGGCAAGGCCATGGCTATCATGGAGGAATTGGCCGGCCGGTTGGAGGGCGGCTATGACTTTGCCTGGACCGGGCTTTCCTACCAGGAAAGAATGTCCGGTTCCCAGGCCCCGGCCTTGTACGCCATCTCGCTGCTGGTGGTCTTTTTGTGCCTGGCGGCCTTGTATGAAAGCTGGTCCATCCCCTTTTCGGTCATGCTGGTGGTGCCTTTCGGGGTGATCGGCGCGCTTGGCGGGGCCTTTGCCAGGGGGCTGAACAACGACGTCTATTTTCAGGTGGGCCTGTTGACCACCGTGGGACTTTCCGCCAAAAACGCCATCTTGATCGTTGAATACGCCAAAGATATGGAGGCCTCGGGCAAAGAGGTGGTGGAAGCGGTGATGGAGGCGATCAGGCTGCGGCTGCGCCCGATTGTCATGACCTCCATGGCCTTTGTGCTCGGTGTGCTGCCCCTGGCGATCAGCTCCGGCGCGGGCTCGGGCAGCCAGAACTCCCTGGGCACAGGCGTCATGTGCGGCATGCTGGCAGCCACTGGCTGCGGCATCTTTTTCACGCCGATCTTTTATGTGGTCGTCCGCACAATTTTCAAGGAAAAAGCCCTTGAAGAAATGAGCGACAGAGAGGATGACGGCGCGTCCTTTTCCGCGTAAAAGTCTTTTTCCACACCCGGCCCCGGCCCGGCGGCCGCGCCTTGCGCGTGTTGTCCGTATGGCGCTTGTCCGACAAAGGAGAACGACAGCATGGCATCATTTGTGATTCGCATTTTCCGTCAGGCCCTGTGCGCCCTGATTCCCCTGGCGATGCTTCTGGCCGGCTGCACCATGGCCCCGAAGTATGAACGTCCGGGGCTGCCCACGCCCAACGCCTATGACAAGGGAGCGGGACTTT
>JAIRTI010000175.1 GCA_031255035.1 Desulfovibrio sp. | reverse complement strand
CGCGCCGAAGCCTGGGGCACGATTTTTTCGTCCAGCGGCGAGCACAACCTTGGCGGCATCGAACATGCCCGCAGCAAGGCCTGGACGGAACAGGACGAAGCCGCCTACCTCGACCGCGTTCGCCGCAAAGCCGAACAGATAGCGGCCGACCTTATCGCCGAAGCCAGGGCCGAGGCTGAAAACGTCCGCCGGCACGCCCGGCAACAGGGCTATGACGAAGGCCTGGCCGAAGCTTCGGCCGAACTCGAGACTTTCCGCGCCGGCATGGCCGAATCCGTTTCGGCGGTGCTCTCGGCCATTGAAGGCCAGTGCTCACATATCTTCGATCAATGGCGTGAAGACATCACCGAGGTGGCGCGTCTGGCCGTCAGCCGCGTCACCGCCATTGAACTGACGGAAAAACGCCGGGAGGTGCTTGAGGCCCTGATCATTGAGGCCGTCGGCCTGCTTGAGAAAAGACGTGAGCTGACCATCCGCGTCAACCCCGAGGACGAGCCCGTGCTCAACGACATCGTGAGCACCACCCAGGAACGCTTCGCCGACGTCAAGAGCTGGCGGGTCAAGGCCGATGCCGACATCAGCCCCGGCGGCATGATCGTCGAAAGCGAATCCTCCCTGGCCGAAGGCCGCATCGAAAGCCGGGCGGCCGCCGTGGACGAGGTTCTGAAAAAACTGCGCCTGCCGGAACATCCCGAGCAGGACGACGCATAAGGCCATGAGCCCCAGCCCCAGAAGCGCCTTGAACATCCTTTCGGGTATGAGCCCCATCACCCCTTTCGGGAAAGTCAACAAGATTGTCGGCCTTGTGGCCGAAGGCAGCGGCATCAAGGCGCCCATCGGCGCCCTTTGCCACATTCTGCCCGAAGCCGCCCGCAGCCTGCCTCTTGACCGGCAGAACGAAGCCGGCGTCGCCGTCGAGGTGGTCGGCTTTCGAGACGGCGCTCTTTTGTTCATGCCGTATGGCGATCTGCGCGGGGTGCAGCCAGGCAGCCTGGTGCGCAACTCCAGCCTGCCGCCGCTCTTTCCCGTTGGTCCCGATCTGCTGGGACGGGCTTTTGACGCCTTTGGCGTTCCCATGAAAGACGAGCGCCTCAACCTGCCGGATATCGTGCCTTTGTATGCCGACCCGCCGCCGCCGCTCAGCAGGCCGCGCATTGATACTCCTCTTGACGTGGGCGTGCGCTCGGTCAACGCCCTGCTCACCCTGGGCAAAGGGCAGCGGGTGGGAATCATGTCCGGCTCGGGCGTGGGCAAATCCACGCTTATGGGCATGATGGCCCGCTATACCAAGGCCGACATCAACGTCATCGCCCTTGTGGGGGAACGCGGCAGAGAAGTCCTTGAATTTATGGAAAAAGACCTTGGTCCCGAGGGCATGGCCCGTTCCGTGCTCATCATCGCCACCTCGGACCAGTCGCCTCTGATCCGCATGCGCGCGGCTTACGCGGCCACGGCCGTGGCCGAATACTTCCGCGACATGGGCAAGGATGTGCTGTTCATGATGGACTCCGTCACCCGTTTCGCCATGGCCGCCCGCGAAATCGGCCTGGCCGTGGGCGAACCGCCCACCACCAAGGGCTATACGCCCTCGGTGTTCGCCCAGTTGCCGAAGCTCCTGGAGCGCGCGGGCAGAAGCGCCAAAGGCTCCATTACCGGCATCTATACCGTGCTTGTTGACGGCGACGACTTTAACGAGCCTATTGCCGACGCCGTGCGCTCCATTCTGGACGGGCACATCGTGCTGACCCGAGATCTGGCCGACCAGGGACACTTTCCGGCCATAGACGTGCTGCGTTCCATCAGCAGGCTGCGCGCGGACATTGTCAGCCGGGAAGACATCGACGCCGGCCGCGTCGTCATTTCCCGTCTGGCCGCCTACAAGCGCGTGGAGGACATGATCAATATCGGCGCATACGCCCACGGCTCCAACCCGGAAATCGACAAGGCCATCAACACCAGAGAGCCGGCCAACGCCTTTCTGCGCCAGGATGTCGGCGACGCCTGCCCCCTTGAGGAAAGCATGCGGCGGCTGGAAGCCCTGGCCGCAAGTTGACGGGATTTTTTGCTGGCTTACAGAAATGCAAATGCTCTCATGAGTTTTTGAAGGAATTGAAAATATGAAGAAAATCACTGTGCAAGGCACACCCATAACTGTCATTTCTGTTCTGAACGACGACTATATTTCGCTGACGGACATGCTCAAAGCCAAAGACGGCGATTTCTTCATTTCTGATTGGTTGAGAAACCGAAATACTCTTGAATACTTGGGGGTTTGGGAAGGTATATACAACCCGGAGTTTAATTATGGCGAATTCGCCATAATTAAAAGTCAATCCGGGCTGAATAGTTTTAAAATCAGCATAAAAGAATGGGTAGCCAAGACTAACGCCCTCGGCCTGCGGGCTTCCGCTGGCCGATATGGTGGAACCTACGCGCATAAGGACATTGCTTTTGAGTTCGGCATGTGGATAAGCGCCGAGTTCAAAATATACCTGGTCCGCGAATTTCAACGGCTGAAAGAGGAAGAGCAGCAGCGCCTTTCCCTGGAATGGAATCTTCAACGCACTCTTGCAAAACTGAACTACCGAATCCATACGGATGCCGTAAGAGAGCATATACTTCCACCTGTTATCACCAAAGAACAGGCCAGCTTTGCTTATGCTTCCGAGGCCGACCTACTGAATATGGCTCTCTTCGGAAAAACAGCCCAACAATGGCGCAAAGAAAATCCCAAAGAAAAAGGAAATATGCGCGATCATGCCTCGCTTGAGCAGTTGATTGTCCTCAGCAATATTGAAAGCATCAATGCCTTGATGATTAGTCAGAAGATTTCCCAAGGAGAGCGGCTCATTCAGTTAAACAATGTAGCCATTACGCAAATGAAATCCTTGCTCGGCAATCAACATATACGGGCAATAGTGACTCTCGATCCGAAGTAACCCCATAGCCTTCATACGAGGCAAGGTGGTTCATTGCAGAGCATTTCATGTGTGAAAATACTCTAGCGGCGTTGAAGCTTCTGCGGCTCGGCCAGCCAGACCAGGGCGATCATGGCCAGGAAGGCCAGGGCGCAGGCGAAATAAATCTCGTTGGCCGAGAGGATGAAGCTCTGTTTGGT
>JAIRTI010000186.1 GCA_031255035.1 Desulfovibrio sp. | reverse complement strand
ATCGCGGCCCAGCAATTGCGCTCTTGTTTTTTCCCAATCCGCTTTGCCCCGGTTGAGCCGAAGGCCCGAAGGCGGCGCCGTGGCCGAAGCGGACAACAAGCGCTCGGCGTGGTCAAGGCCGTAGCGCTCGCGCCAGAGACGGACAATCCACAGGGGCATCGCGTAGCGCCAGGCCAGGCGCTCGTCCGGTTTTTCCGTGTCCTGGCCCTGTCCGGTCCCGCCGGGCTTGTCGGGCTCATAATAGTCCCGCAACTCGCGTTGCATCGAACGCAATGCGCCGTTGGCCACGCCGGCAAGGCCTTTGCCGAAGCGATGGCGCACATGGCCGACGGCCCAGTTGACGCCCGCATGGTGCGGAATGCGCAGATAAGCCATTTCATACAGCGTCTGAAGGAGCAAAAGCCGCATTTCCTCGGGCAGTTTGTCGGGCCTGGTCAGAAAGCGGTAGGCGAAGCGGCGCAAGCGCGGATAGTGCCGCAAGGCGCCGTAGACAAGCTCCGTGCACAGAGCCTTGTCCGACGGGGCGATTGAAAATCCTTCGCGGCTCAGAGCGTCGTTCAAAGCCGTTTGTGAGTCTTCATGGGCGTAGCGGACGCGGTACAAGACCTCAAGGGCCGCGGCTCTCGGATCGTGGCCGGCCTTGTGCAGCCGCAGGCCCTTGTCCCTGGCGGTCTTCTTTTTTTCGGTCATGCTTTTTCTCGGGTACAGACCATGGCCGCCGGCAAGGTTTCCAGCCGGGCGAAGCGGCGCAAGGCATTTTCCATAATTTCCAGGGATACTACCGTGTTGCGGCACGGCCCTTCCGGGCGGCAGTTCAATATGCCGAACACGGGCAAGGGGTGCGTGTCCTGGATGCCTGAGGTCAGGTCCCGCTCACAGGCCACGGCCAGAATAAGCGCCGGCCGGGTTTCCACCACGATGCGCCGGGCGATGGTGCCGCCGGTGGCAATGGCCAGACGCGCGCCATAGGCGTCGCGCAAGGCCAGAAAACCGGCTATCGGACACCGTCCGCAGCGTTCGCAGGCGTCAACCGTGTAACTCAGCCGCAAGGGGCAATCGGCCCGTTGCAGGCAATGGGGCAGGAGCATGAGGATGCGGTCCGGGTCGATGCGGCCGCACTGTTTGGCCGTCAGTTCGTTGTTGACCTTGATGAAGCTGCGGCGCACCTCTTCCGCCCGGATGCCGAAAAGCCTTGCCAGCAATTCCATGACCGGCAGAAAAAACTTGATGGCAATGCCCCGGACCCTGGAAGCCCCCCAGAAGTTGCGCCCGATGGAAATTTGCAGCACCAGCCCCAGCGACGCCCAGGCGATGACAAGAATGCAGGCGGCCAGCAGGATGCCCGTCACCCAGGGCACCGAGGGATGAATATTGCCAAAGCCCACCAGCGGTATGACCCAGCCGATGAGCATGAAGAGGCAGAGCAGGACCGAGGTTCCGGTGACCAGGCCGATGAAAAGGCGCTTGCGCGGCCGGGAAAGGGGCGCTTCGCTCATAAATTCCAGGGGGGGAGGGGCGGCACGGCCCGTGGCGTTTTTCCGCATGGAGTCCAGGTGTCCGCTGAGAGCCTGTTCGCGCAAAGACGCTTTTGCCCTCAGGCTGCCTCAGAAGACCTTTGTTTTTCGATTGAGCGCGCCGAAGAGGCACGAGGCAAAAGGTTGACCGGGCTTGACTGGGGGTAATTTACACATCGCCGGGGGATTTGCCAACTAGAGCTTGTCCGCCGGCGTTACCTTTTTATCCAAAGAACGGCATTGAGTGGTTACTTATTATCCATTCAGACGGGGGCGCCAGTATATAAACAGGGGTTTACGCTGCTTAAATAGTTAATATTTACAAAGACTAATCAGATATCGAGGGAGTTGGCACAATCCTGGCAACAGGAGAGCATCAGCGGCGGCCGGGGCAAGACGCCTCACGCCCGTTTACCATACATGTCCGTCAGCGGGGGCCGGCAAGGCCCCTGCCCGGCGCACAACAAGAAAGCAGACGAAGGAGATTACCATGACTACTAACAAAGCTCTGATGGCGCTGCTTATCGGCGCGATGACCATGGTGGGTGCCGCCGGCCTCGCTCAGGCCCGGAGTAACGGCCAGGGCGGCTGGGGCTACGCCGGCGAAGATATCGCTCCGGAAACCCGCCGGATGATGGAAAGCGCCTACAACAGCATTGCTCCCCTTAAGATGGAGTTGCGGGCGAAACAAGCCGAATTGACGGCGAAAATCTACGGCGGCGCCGATGAAAAGACCATCCAGGCCGTGGAGGCCGAGGTCAACGCCCTCCAGACCAGGGTGACCAGCGCCAGAGTAAACATGGACAAACAATTCGCCAAGGCCGGTGTGCCTCTTCGCGGCCGCCGGGGCTGCCCCGGCGGCGGTGGCGGTTGCGGCGGCGGCGGCTGGCATAGCGGCGGGCACGGCGGCCCAGGCGGGCACGGCGGCCCGCATCGCGGCGGGTACGGCCCGCGCGGCCTCGACGGCGACCGGTCTGAATAACTGATAGATTTTCCCCTGGGCGTCCGGCCCGGCGTCCGGTGGAAAACGGGGCATTGCCCCGGCTTTCCGTCCCAAGCAGGCCCGAAACCGGCCTGAAGGTTTGATGATAGAGTCCTCCGACAGTTCCCAATCGGAGAGGGACAGGCAAGCAATCGCCGCGTCAATGCGGCTTCCTCACCAAGTGGCGTTTCCGCCCTGCCAGGCGGGACCCCGTTAGATGGCCGCGCACATGCAGTCCGTGCGCGGCCGTTTTTTATCCAACGCCCGGCTCATGAGGCGCGCAAGCGGCCGCCGCCGCCAAAATCCCTGTATCCGCTCTCGCGCCGACCGCCCGGACCAGCAATTCTCATTATGAGCTTTTTGCGGCCCCCCATTCGCCAACTGTGAAAGGCAATGCCTCCGGCGGCCGGGGCGCTGCCCCGGACCCCGCCGGGGGAAATGATTTCCCCAGGACCCCCTCAGTTTGGGTTCCAACTGCGCGTATCAACAGGGCACAACTTCAGTCCCCCAATCGCCGGGTCCAGGTACGAAGCTGGGGCCGGCAAGGCCCTGGCGGGTGTGGGCAGAGCCCACATGCGATCAAATTGGCTTCGACAAAATTAGAATTGCTGCGCCCGGACAAGGCGCCTGTTTTCCGACGCCTGGATTCTCTTGCCGTCATGGTTCGTCAAAAAAACAGCCCTGCCGGAGTGTTTTACCGCCCGCGCATGATGTGGAAAAAACATAACCAACTGACCATATTGGATATTAAGGCAAAGAAAAATAGCAAACGGTATTGGCAGGACTTTTGCATGAGCCTTGTCGTCAGCCGCTCAGCCAGGGGATTGCGGCAAGATCCGCACAGACATATTCAAGGAGGCTCCAATGCTGTTTCTGCTCGGT
>JAIRTI010000180.1 GCA_031255035.1 Desulfovibrio sp. | reverse complement strand
AAGATGGGCTCATCAGTGACCTCCATCCGATCGAAAGGGCGAAATTTGACAGTGCGAACCGACATCATCCACACCTCACGGGTGAAAGGTTGACTTTGTTCTGTACAAAATCAACATACCAAATTCATTAAAAAAATGCAACATGAATCTGTATTGCGAATGTAACTGCTACTATAATTTGTTACGGATTAAGGTTGTAACCTCTCTTGACCGCATCCGCCCATTGCCCGCGAGCGCGCAACAAAAAGGCTATGACATCGCGCGCTGCGCCGTAGCCCCCTTTGTATGGCGAAATGTAGTGCGCAATTTGCCGAACCTCGATGCAGGCGTCCAGCGGACAGCCGACAAAGCCGCATTGGCGCATGGCCCCGATGTCATTGAGATCATCGCCGATAAAAGCCATGTCCTCCCGGCAAAGCCCGTGTTCGCGCATCAGTTCGGCCAGGCGTTTGGTCTTGTTGCGGACATTCTGCTCCACCACAGCAAACTGAAATTCTTCCATGCGTCGCTGTACAGCATAACACTCGCGCCCGGTAAGGGCCATAAGCTTTATGCCCACCTGACGCGCGGCCAAAAAACCGGCACCGTCACGGGTGCAGAACTTCTTGAATTCATTGCCAGCATTGTCATAATAGATACCCCCGTCCGTCAGGGTGCCGTCCACATCCACCACGATGCAACGGATGGCGGAGAGTGCCGCTGCCATGACTGGGGACGTTCCCGCATTCATACGCGATCTCCCAGAATATGCAACAAGCTCCGCGCCGCATACTTCAGCATGGGCGTATTCAGCCCCGGCCAGACGCCAATCCAGAAAGCGGAACGCATGAGGCGATCCGAATTTTCCAGCGTACCGGAAATGCGGTATTTTTTCTCCCGCAGGAAGGGCTGCCGGACGGCGTTGCCCGCGAAGAACAAGCGGGTGCCTATTTTGCGCTTGTTCAATTTTTCCAGCAACTCCGTCCGGCCGCAGGCCCCATCCTCCGCAAGAAGAACGGGAAAGCCGAACCAGGAAGGGTTCGCTGTATCCGGCGCTTCGGGCAGGCGTATAGCCGGACAGGTGTGCAAGGCGCCGCGAAGGTATTCATAATTTTGCCTGCGCGCGCGGATGAATTCCGGCAGGCGCTCCATCTGAGCCACTCCGCATGCCGCCGCCATATCGGTCATTTTCAAATTATACCCCGCGTGGGCGTAAACGTACTTGTGATCATATCCCTCGGGCAGATCTCCATAGCGCCCGCTGAAACGCCGGCCGCAGGCGTTATCCTGCCCGGGAGCGCACCGGCAATGCCGCCCCCAGTCGCGAAAGGATTCCACCAGGCGAGCGATTTTTTCATTGTCCGTGAGAACAGCGCCGCCTTCACCAGTTGTGATGTGATGCGCCGGATAAAAGGAAAGCGTGGCGACATCGCCGAAGCTTCCCGCCGTCCGGCCGGCGAACTCCGTTCCCAGGGCATCGCAGCAATCCTCCACCAGCCACAAGCCGCGCTTGCGGCACAGATCGGCGATAGCGGTTCCGTCCCAGGGCATGCCCAGGCTGTGCGCCAGGATTACAGCCCTGGTTTTCGGGCTAATGGCTTGCTCAACCGCCTTGACGCTGGCATTCCACGTGTCAAGCTCCACATCCACAAAAACCGGCACTGCCCCGATTTGTAAAATCGGGGCGATAGTCGTGGGAAACCCCGCCGCCGCCGTGATAACCTCATCACCCGGCCGTATGGCCCGTTTACCCCATTCAGCGGGCGTCAACGCGGAAAGCGCCACAAGATTGGCGGAAGAACCGGAATTGACGGTCAAGGCATGCCGCACGCCGATAAATCCGGCCAGAGCGGCCTCAAAGGCGGCGTTAAAGCGTCCGATGGTCAGCCAACCGTCAAGAGCCGCTTCGATCATCAGCGCTTTTTCCCGCTTTCCGACAATCTTTCCGGATACCGGGATGGGGCTGCTCCCCGGAATGAACGGTCGATTTCCAATGCACGGCCCGGTATCGGTGACCGCCTCGCGGCTACGGCGCACAGGCGCCGCGAGGACTCTCGCGGTTTTGGCTCTCTTCCGTTTTCGTCCAGGAATGAAGGCCCGGTTCAGAGCAGGCATCGCAAGCCTCTGCGGTGAAGCGGGAAAAAGAAAGGCGGCAGTGGGAAAAATCGGCGTCCCATGGCTCGGGACAAGACGTTCCGCATGAAAAGGGAAACGCTTGCGGCCCCGCTGCTCCTTGCGAAGCACAAGGCGGATGCGGCAGGCGCGAGCGATGGCGTCACGCCGTCACTGATTTTTATCCAATATGCCCGAGATGCGTCGAAGTGCAATGATTTCATGTATGTTTCAATCCACATCCGGCTCCGTCCGCCGGACGACTCCGCCCCGACGGATGGGAGCCGGGTGGATTGCCCCTCTCTGAAGGAAGGGGTTACCGGAAAGGTATTCCCGGCGTTGCCGGGCGTCAAGCTGGCATCTCCCTGAAGGGAGAGGTTTCAAACCATAAAGGAAATTTCGATCAATTTTTTTGGTTACAATTGCATAAAGCCAAGACAGGGTCAACACAATTTTGCCGCGCATGGCGAAAGCGTCAGCCCCGTATTTTGTTTGTTTTTTCCAGGACGATGGCGTACAAGGCGTCACCAATCCCCACCCCGGCAGGAGAGACATGCGGCGCTATCTACAAGGAACACTGGACTTTGCCTGCGGCATATACGCCGTCATCAACGCCCTGTCGCTTATCGAGGGGATCGACCTGGCCGCCGGACGCCATATGCTCTCTGAAAGCCATGTGGCCCTTGCCGCCAGGCCGGAACTGTTCGCGGCCTTTGCCCGCAACGAGACGGACCATTACTGGCTGGTCCGCTACATGCTGCGGCGCTGGTGCGCGGCCCCTCCCCATGCGTTGCGCGTCATCTGTCCTCACGGGGCGGCACCGCCTTCGGAGCGGGATCTGGCTCTTGAAGAGGTTTCCCTGTACCTGCCGGAACGGCGCCCGCCCGAGGGGGCGCCTTCCGCGCGCGAAGCCGGGGCCGAAGCCGCTCTGGTCCGCCGGGAACTGCAAACCTGGTTTTCCGAACGCCGGAAGACAAAGCGCGCGGCCCTGCTGCGCTTTCACCGCTTTCTGCCCGGCGTGCCCGGCCCGGTGATCTCCCACTGGACCTGCGCCAGTGACTGCGACCAACTGGCCGTCCACCTGCATGACGCGAGCTCCGACGCCAACTCCTTGCGCCACCTGGAGCACAGGGTGCTGAATCCTGACGCCAACGGCCGCCCCATGGCGCGCATCGTGCCCGAATCGCTCTACCTGCTGGAAAACGCGGCGCGGGGATGATGCGCCAAAACGAAAAAATCAGCGCTCCCCGCAATCAATTCCAAAGAATCATGAGAACTTGTTATTTTTTTAACAATATCCTGAATAATTTCTTGCACAAAATTTCCACTGTGGTATTATGGAATGAGCCCGTGCCACGGATTGCTTGACAGCGCTTAGGCGATGCGTAATTGTATGCGTCGTATGCCAGTTGTTTGGTCAATCGGTTCGCCTGCGCCCCAGAGGGCGTGATGGTCTGAACCACGGCTTTCTCGCTCTCCCCGAACGGGGATACAGAGCCGACGTACATTTTACGGGTTCAGGAGTTCCGCTTGCTTACCCTTTTTATCCCCTGCCGGCCCGTCCCTTGCCGGACTGTTTTTCCGCCTGACGCTCCGGCGTTTACCGTCCGTGGCGGCCGGTCGCGGTTTCCCCTCGTCAGCCTTTTCCTGGCGACTCTTTTTTGCCTTATGTCCCTGGGCAAGCCCGCCCTTGCCGCCCCGGAAACCATGGCCGGCAAAGGGCGAGCCTCCTGGTACGGAACCACATCGCATGGCAAACAAACCGCCAACGGCGAGATATACAACAAATTCGCCATGACGGCCGCGCACAAGGCCGTGCCCTTCGGCACGGTTCTCAGAGTCTATAATTTGCGCAACGGACGCCATGTTCTGGTCCGCGTGAACGACCGCGGTCCCTTTGTCGAGGGCCGCATCGTCGACCTTTCCTTCCGAGCGGCCAACGCTCTGAGGATGGCCAACAGCGGTGTGATCGCCGTGGCTCTTGAGGTGGTCAGCCATACCGACGGAAAACCGCTGAACGCAAAAAACGCTTTCTACGTCCACCTGGCCGACGAGAAAAACCCTTTGATCGGCATGGCGCGGGCCGCCTCTCTGGAGAAAAAACTGGGCGTTCCCCTGAATGTTTTTTTCTCTCTGCGCGGCAAGAATCCGTCCCACGCCATCTGCGCCGGCCCTTACCAGACCTTTGACGAGGCCCATGAGGCCTTTCTGGCCATGGAGGCCCTGGAACAAACGCTGCTCGGCATCATTGAAGGTCCGCTCAAGGGGGCCGAACTGCCGCATCTGTCTCCGCCGGGCCATCGCGAAAAACCGCGCCGCGACAAGTCGCCCGTGGCCGAGGCCGCCGACCTGTTCATCGAGCAGGTCGCGTCCGTCAGCGCCGCGCTCCCCCAGACGGTTCTGGACATGCAAAGGGGCTTCGCCTTCACTCTTTTTAAAAGCCTGGTCCCAGGGCTGACGGACGGCGCGCAGGCCCCCGCCGTCACGGCCGGACGAAACGACGTCCGGGGCTGACGGCTCCGGCCGCGCCGCCATAAACCTTTATACCGTCTCTTCGTAAGGAGTATGCCGTTATGTCGCGTCACCACATGCCGGGCGAAATCTACAGCGCCCTCTACGTCGATTTTGACAACATCTACACCCGACTGTCGGAACAGGACCCGGCCCTGGCCCGGACCTTCGCCACCAATCCCCAGCGCTGGCTGCGCTGGCTTGAAGGGCACGCCCTGCGCATGATGTACGGCGAAGGCGTCCGCCGGCGCATCCTCAAACGCTGCTGTTATCTGAACCCCATCCGCTACCATGAGTTCCGCCCCTACTTGATCCGTTCGGCCTTTCAGGTGGTGGACTGCCCGCCCCTGACCAATTACGGCAAAACCAGCGCCGACATCCACCTGGTCATGGACTGTATGGACGCTCTGGCCCACGTCACCCGCTTTGACGAAATCATCATCCTTTCGGGCGACGCCGATTTCACGCCGCTGCTGCTGCGGATTCAGGAACACGCCCGCCGGAGTCTGGTGCTCAGCGTAGGTTACACCTCGCCCGCCTATGCCGCCGCCTGCTCGTGGCGCATCCGCGAAGACTGGTTCCTGGCCCAGGCCCTTGAAGAACCCCGCGACGAGGATGACCGCGATTCCCGCGACACCCGCGACTCTCGCGACACCCGCGACACCCGCGATAACCGGGACAATCGCGACAATCGGGATGGGCGTGAAGAGCGCCGTGACGAACGCCGCCACGCTCCGCACGATCGCGACAACAGCGACGGCCAGCGCGGCGGCAACGTCAATCTGCCGGCCTCCCGCCGCATCCGTCTGGTGGAAGCCATCAAACAGCTTGTGGACGAATCGACCGTGCCCGTGCCGCTGCCCTCGGTGGCCCAGGTGCTGCAAAGCGAACAGGAAGCCACGCCGGACTGGTTCGGCGCCGGCACCCTGCGCGACCTGCTTGAGGTTCTCGACCTTGACCCTCTGGTTTTTTCCGGCGGCGGCCAGGGCTTCGTCTATGACCCGGGCAGGCACGAGCGCCCGGAAGGCGACAGCGTGCGCGATGAATTCAAGATGCGCTACCCCGAGTTGTATGAAGTCGCCTTGAAAGTTCACCGGCTGACCGATATCCCCCTGCTCAGCCCCGAACAGTACGAAGCCCTGTTCACCCTGCTGGCCGAGGATCTGAACAATCACGCCTTTTCCCGCACCGCCACGGTGCGGCGCCTGGAAGACATCTGCGAAGACGACGGCCTGCCCATCAATGCCGTGCAGATCGCCTTTGTGGTCGAAGCGGTCATCAGGGGCGGCGTCATTCTCGCCGACCGCGACGATGACGAGGACATTGAGCCCATGGCCCTTTGCCGGGCCTTCGCCCAGAGCGCCGACGCCCTGTGCAAGCTCTCGCAACTGACGCTTGAGAATAACGAGCACGAACTGTTGTGCCGGTGGCTGCTGCCTGAC
>JAIRTI010000160.1 GCA_031255035.1 Desulfovibrio sp. | reverse complement strand
CCGAGAAAAGCGGTAAATTCGTCTTTGGCCATGACTGCTACCCTCGCATCGTCTTTATGCCCACGTCATAATTGGACATGTTAGCTGATTTTAAACATGAACCGTCGCATGGACACGTTCAGGACCAGACCGAGCATGATGAAGTTGACGATGGTGGCGGTGCCGCCATAGCTGATAAAAGGCAGGGGCACACCCACCACCGGCATGAGCCCGACCACCATGCCGATGTTGATCAGTATCTGCCAGAAAAAATAAAAGAAAACTCCCGCGCACAGGATGCTGCCGAATTGATCCTTGGCACCGCGTGAAGTTGTTATTATGCACAATAAAAAACAACAATACAAGGTTAAAAGTGTCGTGCAGCCGAGGAAACCCCACTCCTCGCTGAACACGGCCACCGCGAAATCCGTATGTTTTTCGGGCAGAAAACGGTAGAGGCTCTGGGTGCCGCCCTGGAAGCCCTTTCCCCAGAGCTGCCCGGAACCGATGGCCGTGAGCGACTGGATAATGTGGTAACTGGCCCCGCGCACGTCGCGTGAGGGGTCCAGAAAGGTAAGAATGCGGTCTTTTTGATAATCCTTGAGAAAGAGCCAGCTGAGCGGCAAGAGAAAGGGCATGGCTAAACAGCAGGTTTTGAAAACATATTTTTTGATGCCGTGAAACAGAATCATCCCGGCAAGAAGAAAAAACAGCAACAGGGTGGTGCCGAGATCCGGCTGGAGGAAAATAAGAACGCAGGGAATGGCCACGACGCCGAGGACGAAAAAAAGTTCACGCCAGGTCAGGCTGTCCTTATAGCGGGCCAGAAGCGACGCGCCGAGAATCATGGTGGCGATTTTCGCGATTTCGCTCGGCTGGAGGTTGAAAAAACCGAGATCGAGCCAGCGCTTGGCTCCGTATACGGTTTTGCCCGCCAACGGCACCATGCTCAGAAGGATGACGGCGAGCAGGAAGAAAGGCAGCGAGAGCGTCCGTAAATGGCGGTAGTCGAAGAAGGTGCAGGCGATCATGCAGCCAAGGCCGCCGGCGCCCCAGAGAAGCTGTTTCTGGAAAAAGGGCGCCACCAGGATGCCGTCCTCAATGCGCACGCCGCTGGCCGAATACAGATTGGTGACGCCTACCATAAAAAGCAGGCAGGTAAAGCCGACGAGGCTCCAGTTGGCGTGGGTGATAAGGCGTCTGTCCATGGCGGGCATACGTTTCTTCCTATTGAACGGCCGCAGAGGCGTTTGCCCGCGTCCCGGACCTGGGCGCGGCTTCCGATACGTGGCCGACCGGCCCGAACAGAGCCTCGAAGACCTTGGCCACAATCGGCCCGGCCGTTGAGCTGCCTCCACCTCCATGCTCCACCATGACGACGACCACGTAAGTTTTTCCGTCTTTCATGCCCCAGGCCGTGAACCAGGCGTGATCGCGGTGAAAATAGCTTATTTCATTCTTTTTGCGCCGGTGTTCGCCCAGCCGCACCACCTGCGCCGTGCCGGTTTTGCCGCCCATGACCGCGTCCGGCCGGTACACCCGCCGCGCCGTGCCGCTCTCAGCGGTCACGCGCATGGATTCGAGGATGAAGGCGCGGTGGGAAGCGGGAATGGGCAGCGTCCCGCGCTCCTCAAGGGCTTCATTTTCAATGAGGCTGGGCTTGAGCAGCTTGCCCTCGTTGAGCAGGGCGCTCACAAAGACCGCCATCTGCACGGGGGTGACAAGGGTAAAACCCTGGCCTATGGAAATATTCAGGGTTTCCCCCCGCTGCCAGGGCTCGCCGAAGCGGCGCTGCTTCCACTGCCTGCCCGGCACCAGACCGGAACGCTCGTGGGGCAGGTCGATGCCGGTGGGCGAGCCGAAGCCGCAGGCCTTGGCGAAGCGTTCCAGATTGTCGATGCCCACCCTCTGCGCCATCTCATAATAATAGACGTCGCATGAGTTGATGAGCGATTGCATCATGTTCATGGGGCCGTGGCCGCCGCCGCGCCAGCAGCGGAAGGTGTGCGTGCCCAGGATGACCTGGCCGTGACAGGTCACGGTCTGTTTGGGGTCGATTTTCTGTTCCAGGAACAGGCCGGCCATCATCAGCTTCCATACCGACCCCGGCGGATAGACGCTCTGGATGGCCCGGTTCTGAAGCGGGTAGCGGGGGTCGTCGGCAAGCGCGGCCCAGTCCTCTCTGGAGAGTGTCGTCGTGAATATGTTGTTGTCGTAAGCCGGATGCGTGACCAGGGCGCGCAGCTTTCCGGTTTCCGGCTCCATCACTACAACGGCCCCGGCCTCGTCGCCCAGGGCTTCCGAAGCGGCCCGCTGCAACTCGCTGTCCAGGGACAGCGTGATGTTTTCGCCGGCCACCGGGGGCGCTTCCTGATTTTTGTTGAGCTGCCTGCCCAGGACATCCACTTCGACGCGGTTCTGCCCTTTGGTGCCGCGCAGGCGTTTTTCCAGCACCAGTTCCAGGCCCTGCTTGCCCACGATGTCGCCGAGGGCCAGTTTGTCGTCGGCCTTCAGCTCTTTTTCGCTGGCGTCGGCCACATAGCCCAATATGTGCGCGAACAGGGGGCCGGACGGATAGTACCGGCGCTGGCGCGTTTCAACGCTCAAGCCCGGCCACTGGAAAATGCTTTGTTCGATTTCCGTCACTTTTTCAAAGGGGATGTCCGTGGCGATGATCTGGGGCTGAAAGGATTTTACGCGCAGGGCGTCCTGCTGGAATTTCGTCTGCAAGGCCGCCAGAGGCACGCCCGTCCACTGGCTGACCTGGGCGAGGGTGGCCGGGATGTCCGGGCAGTCCTCCCGGATAAGGGTCAGGGCGTAGGCCGGCCTGTTTTCGGCCAGAAGCGTGCCCCGGCTGTCGAGGATGATGCCGCGCGTGGCGTAGACGCGCTCCTGGCGGGTGCGGTTGTCGTTGGCTTTTTGCGCGTAATATTCGCCCTGCAACATCTGGAGGTACCAGAAGCGCAGCACGAAAAGCAGAAAAAAAGCGGCGGTCAGTCCGTAAAGCAGAGCCAGCCCGATGCGGGGCGGCTGATATCCGTCTGTGCCTATCTCAATAGCCATGGCGCGTCACACGGTGCGAAAAGAGTTTTTGGGGCGCGAGAAAAAGGCGAGCCCCCAGATCAAGGGAATAATGGTGGCCTGCAACAGGCTTTCCCTGGTCAGCGTGAAAAAATACACCGGCGCCTTTTGCACGATGCACATGAACCAGACCAGAAAGCCGTGGTAGGCGCCGAGCGCGGCGGACAGCATGAGCACGAACAGCAGGCTGTCGGCCACGAAATAGCGCAGGCTGACATGGAACAGGACCGCCTGGCCGCCATACCATAACAGGGCGCTGCCGAAAGCGAGGCTGCCCGATCCCTCCTGGATGAGCACAAAAAAGACGAAGAGCCAAAAGCTCTGCCTGGGCCGCCTTTCCTGTAGGGACAGCAAAAAGCCCGGCGTGAGCGCGTCAATGCCCGGTATGCTCTGCTGCACGATGAGAGCGCCGGCGATAAAGGTCGCCCACCAGAGGATGCGTCCGGCGCGTTTCACGGGCCGCTCCGGCCGAAGGCGCCGTCGGCGTCCGGCGCGTTTTGCCGCGTTGTCCCGTTATGCTGGGCGACCGCCGGCTCTCCGTCCGTGGACGGCGCCGGTTCCTGCCCGTTTTCGGACGGCGGTTGCGGCGGGAACATCTCCGAAGGGTCCGGCAGGGGATCGAGCAGGGGCGGACCGCTTCCGGTCCGGCGCAGCATAAGCACTTCCTCAAGCCGTTCATGGTCGATAAGCGGCTGCGCGTGTACCTGGAGAAAGAGGCTTTCGTTGCCCGGCGTGACGCTGGTAACGATGCCCACGGGAACGCCCTTGGGAAAGGCGCCGTCCAGGCCCGAGGTGATCAGCACCTCGCCGGGGACAATCTGGGCGTTCTGGGCGACATAGGCCAGTTCAAGCCGCCGCGCTTCGCCGGAACTGCCGGTGACAATGCCGGGCGTGCGGCTTTGCTGGCTGACGACCGCCAGGCGAAAGCCGGGGTCCGTAAGCATGAGCACGGTTGCCGCGTGCGGCGCGGCGCGCAGAACGCGGCCGACCACGCCGGAGTTCGTGACGACCGGCGTGCCGACGATGGCCCCGTCCAGATAGCCCTTGTTCACGGTAAAGGTGTTGTGCGCGGCCTGCGGGCCGAAGCGCCAGGCGATGACCCTGGCCGCGAAGGCCGGGCGCTCGTGCAGGGCTTCAAGTTGCAGGAGTTTGCGCAGACGTTCCAACTCGGCCCGATCTTCGGCCACGAGGTTGGCGTAGTTGCGCGCCCGGCGCAGGTCGTCCCGCAGCCGTTCGTTTTCCTCGGCCACGTCGATCAGGGCCAGGTAATCACGCCAGTAAGCTGCGCATTGATCTTTCACCCAGACAACGGGCGAAAGAACGTGCCCGACGATCTCAAGGCCGGTCCGCTCGGCCAGGATGTCGAGGTAGCCGGTGCGCGCGTTCCATGTGAAGAGGGCCAGATAGCAGAAGAGGAGAACAATCAGGATGCCTATGAGGCGATTGGGCGAGGGCGCGTTAATTTACGCACACCTCCTTCAGAATATACAGGTTGTCCAGGGCCCTGCCGGTGCCCATGACCACGGTGGAAAGCGGATCTTCCACCACGGTGATGGGTAGAGAGGTTTCGTTGCGCAACAGTTGGTCAAGCCCCTTGAGCAGGGCGCCGCCGCCCGTGAGCACGATGCCCCGGTCCACAATGTCGGCGGCCAGTTCCGGCGGAGTTTGCTCCAGAGCCACGCGCACGGCGAGCACAATGGCGTCCACCTGTTCGGAAATGGCCTTGCGCACCTCTTCGGAGGTGATGATGATGTTCTGGGGAATGCCCGTGACCAGATCCCGCCCCTTGATCTCCATTTTCAGTTCGGGATCCAGCGCCGAAGCCGAGGCGATGGTCATTTTGATGCACTCGGCGGAGGATTCGCCGATGAGCATGTTATACTTGCGCTTGACGTGGGTCATGATGGCCTCGTCCATCTTGTCCCCGCCGACGCGGACCGACTTGGAATACACGATGCCCGAAAGGGAGATGACCGCCACTTCCGTGGTGCCGCCGCCGATATCGACCACCATGTTGGAGGTCGGTTCCTGGATGGGAAGGTTGGCGCCGATGGCCGCGGCCATGGGCTCCTCGATAAGGTAGACCTCGCGCGCGCCGGCGCTCTGGGCGGATTCCTTCACCGCCCGCTTTTCCACCTGGGTGATGCCGGTGGGCACGCAGATCATGATGCGGGGCCGGACCAGACGCCGGGAGTTGTG
>JAIRTI010000154.1 GCA_031255035.1 Desulfovibrio sp. | reverse complement strand
CGAGCCCTCCAAAAAACGCCTGGGCACCTTGCGCCGCAACCTCCAGGTACAGAATCTTTTTTGCTGCGCCACCATGTCCTTTGCGGGCGAGGCGCTGCCTTTGCCGGACGCCGGCTCATGCCGGCGTCCCGGCGGCGCCGATACCGATGCCGATGCTTCCGGCCGTCCCTGTCCCGGCTGGGAGAGCCTGCTGCTCGACCCGCCCTGCAGCGGCTGGGGCACTGTGGAAAAGCATCCGGCCGTGACCAGGCTCTGGCAGGGCGACAAAGTCAAGCCGCTGATCAGCCTGCAACGCCGCCTTCTGGAGCGGGCCGCCCGGCTTTTGCGCCCCGGCGGCCGCCTGACCTACTCAACCTGCACGACCAATGTTGAAGAAAATGAGGCGCAGGTTCTGTACGCCCTTGAGGAACTCGGCTTCGCGCTTGAAGCGCTCCCGCCGCCGCCGGGCTTTCGTCTTGCCGAACCTGAACTAGGCGGCTGCGACGGGGTTTGGCGGGTTCCCGGGGGCGCGGACGGGCAGGGCTTTTTCGTGGCCCGGTTGCGAAAGACCGGCGCGCCCGCCAGGGCTAACGCGACCGGTCCCGGCCGCGCGGAACCCGAGCATGAAGGCGCGTCTTCCTCGACGGGCGACCGGGGATTTTTCGCGCGTCCCTGGAAAAAGGAGAGCCGGTTCGTGGGCGAGCGGCGGCGCCATGGCAAGACTGTGGGCAAGGCTATGGGCAAGGGCGAAGGCGGACGGTCCGGCAATCCCCTGGATTCGGGGCGGCGCATCCCGCGTGAAAGTCTGGCCGGGCCGTGGCTTGATCCGGCGAAGCTGCCGCCTGGCGAGATCGTTGTGTTCAATGACGTGGCGCATTTGCTGCCGGAGCAGAGCGCGTCTCTGCTGCCGCCCTCGCTTGCCTGGAAGGGCTTTCCCCTGGGGCGGGTCGGCTCGGGAGGCGAGATGCGCGCCTTTCCTTCATTGCGTTCGCTCATGCCCGCCGCCGACGGCCACAGCCTGGTGGTGGACGACCCGGCGCCGGTCCTGGCGCTGCTGGCCGGCCAAAGTCTTCGGGTTGAGGGCGCGGACAATGAAGCGGGCCTGTATTACCGGGATCTGCCCCTGTGCCGGCTCACGGTCAAGGGACGCCGGGCCATGCTGCCTCCGCTGTAAAGCAGGCCGGGGCGCTGCCCCGGACCCCGCCGGGAGAAATGATTTCCCCCGGACCTCCTCAGTTTGGGTTCCGGCTACACGTATCAACAGGGGCACCACTATCAGCCGCCCAATCGCCGGGTCCAGGGACGGAACTGGGGCCGGAACTGGGGCCGGCAAGGCCCTGGCGGGTGTGGGCAGAGCCCACATGCGATCAAATTGGCTTCGACAAAATGAGAATTGCTGGACCAAAGAGTCCAGCCCCCCCCTTCGAAAAAGCCTTGCGCCTGGCCAAAAAGAAAAATAGCGCTTCACGGGTGTTGCCTACACTTCACGAACAAAATATTGAATCCGTGTTTCCATAAATGCTCTGGTGTTGTAAAACTGTTTTAAAGGGCCGCCATGACGGGTATTGACTCTTTTTTTTATCAGAACGGCAGGGGCGCGGGCTTTTTAGCCATGGCCCTTCTGGCCGCTTTGCTCCTTTGCTTCCCCGCCTTGCCCGCCTTTTCCGCCGAATCATCCGCAAAAGCGAAGACCGCAAAGCCCGGCCCGCTTCCCGTGCCTCCGGCGGAAGGCGCGTCGCCTCCCGAATTTTCCGAGCCCCTGACCCCTGATGTTCGCGACCCCGTGCCCAGAGGCGTGCCGAACCATGCCTCACCCCCCCCAGCAGGAAAAAAACCAGGTCTGGGCGCTTTGTTCGGGAGCACGGCCGGAGGCGGCAAAGCTGAAGACGGCGGCGCGGATGAAAAAGCCGCTCCTGAAACCGGCGGCGGGGCGCCAGCGGCTTCCAGGGCGTCCTCGTCTTCCTCGGTTCCGGCCGCGCCGCCTCTTTCGGAGGAGGCCTACCGCGAGCTTGAGCGGCGCGGCATTGTGCGCGTTGAAATACGACCCGCCCGACCCTGGGTGCTGGCCGCGCCCTTCAGCGCCCAACTGGCCGAGATCGCCGTCCATGACGGCGAGGCCGTCGAGGAAGGCCGGCTGTTGACGGTGTTCGACGCGGCCTTTCTTGAGCGCGATCTGGAAGAAGCCCGGCAGGCGATGGCAAAGGCCATCGAACGCGTCCAAAACGTGCGCGAAGAGGGAGAGCGCGTCCGCAACGAGGCCGTGACCAGGCTGGCCAGGGCCGCCGACATGCTGCGCGACGCGGAGGAACGGCTGGCCGGGTCCAGGCAGAGAGCGCCTTTCAAGGGCCGGGTGACCGCTGTCCAGGCAAAGGCCGGGCAGCATCTGAAGCGCGGCGAGTCCATTCTGGAGCTTGCCGAGGACGGGGATATGGAGGTAGTCTGTTCCGTGCCCTCGGCCTGGGTTTCCCGGCTGGAAAGCGGCCGCCTCATCTGGATCTACGTTGAAGAACTGGGCCGCAGCTACGAGGGTGAATTCGTGCGCTTCGGCGGGCGGGTTGACAGTTCCCGCCGCAG
>JAIRTI010000006.1 GCA_031255035.1 Desulfovibrio sp. | reverse complement strand
TCACCGTTCCCGGCGCGGCCCCTCCGGCCGGAACCGCGCCCACCCTCACTCCTGCCGCCGCAATGCCGCCGACACCAACAAGCCCGTCGCCCATGCCCGTATCGCCCACGACCGCGCCTGCCGCAAGCGCAAGCCTGTCTCCCATGCCCGTATCGCCCACGACCGCGCCCGCCGCAAGCGCAAGCCCGTCGCCCGCGACCGCGCGGCCGGAAGCAAACTGAGGGGTCCAGGGGAAATTATTTACCATGGCGGGGATTCCAAAGGGGCAGCGCCCCTTTGGCCGCCGGAGGCATTGCCTTTCAATAATGTTTAACCTGCCGCAGCCAGCCGTCCGGGGCCGGCAGATCGCCTGTCTGCATGGCGGCGTACATTTCGTACAGCCGCCGCGAATGTTCGCCGACGCCGCCGTTGCCGACTGTCAGGGTCCGTCCGTCTTCGAACACATATTCGCCCACCGGGCTGACAACGGCGGCCGTGCCGAAGCCCCCGGCCTCGATAATCTCGCCCGAAGCCACATCATCCAGAAACTTGTCGACGCGGATAACTTCCTGCCGGGCTCTGGCCTTGCCCAGGGCGGCCAGTTCCAGGACGGACAGCGAGGTCACAGAGCGCAGGATCGAGTCCCCAAAATCGGGGATGATGAAGGCGCCGTCTTTCAGCACGTGGTAGTGGTTCATGGTGCCGACTTCCTCAATGGCGCCGTTGTCGGCGCTGAGGTACAGCACCTGATCCGCGCCGAAGCTTTTGGCGTACTCCTGAGGCCTGAGCGACGCGCCGTAATTGCCCCCGGCCTTTGCCGTGCCCGTTCCGCCGGAAACGGCCCGGTGGTATTTCCGGGTCACCAGCAGGCGGATGGCGTGGGAAAAACCGCCCTTGTAATACGCCCCGCTGGGCGAGAGCATGACGCAGTACAGATATTCCTTGCTGGGCTTGACGCCGAGGGAATCCTGGGTGGCGAACATAAAAGGGCGGATGTACATGGACGATTGCGGCTCGGAAGGACACCAGCGCCTGTCGACATCGAGCAGCCGGTGGATGGCTTCAAGCTGCATGTCTTCCGGTATGGCCGGCATACAGAGAATTTCGGCGGAGTGGTTCATGCGCTCGGCGTTTTTATCCGCCCGGAAGCAGTATATTTCCCCGTCCGCGTGTTTGAAGGCTTTGATGCCCTCGAAAAAAGTCTGGCCGTAATGCAGGCACATGGCACCCGGCTGAAGCTCCAGGGGACCGTAGGGAACGATGCGCGGACTGTGCCAGCCGCCATCGGAATAATTCATAAGGAACATATGATCCGTGCGCAACTGGCCGAAGCCGAGTTCAGCGCCGGGGGCGGGCGGTTCCTTGCGTTCGCAATCAGGCAGAAGACGGTATTCTATACGCATGGGTGACTCCGTTATGATATATGCGGACGCACGGTCCGTGTGACATGCCCGTGTGACATGCCCGCGTGGCGGCGTTTGCGCGGCGGGATTCACGCGGACTCTCCCGGCGGGCGCTTTATTGGCCCAGCACCAGGAACTCTTCCACATTGGAGGTGAAGACGATGCCGCCGCCGGGCTCGTTGAGTTTGGGCACGGCCATGACCGCTTCGATAATGGACCGGACTTTTTCCCTGGAAACAACAATGAGCAGCATTTCCTTTTCAGGCACCAGGGTGATGCCGAAGAATTTGACGTCTTCCTCGGTACCGGTGCCGCGAGCGTTCAAAATGGTGCCTCCGGTGGCCCCGGCCTTGCGGGCCGCGGCCATAACGTCGTCGGCGTAGCCTGAATTGGTTATGATGGTAATCATTTCATAGCCTGATTCCATGCGTTGTCTCCCGGCGCCGGGGTCCGGCGCGTTTTGCCCTTCAGGGGTGGCCGCGCCGCGCATGGCGATGCGCGGCACTTCAAATATTACGGCAAAGCCGCTGAATTTTTTTGGATTTTCACTGGCGGCGGCAAGTATGGCGCTTATCACCGCGTCCTTTTCCGGCCCCAGCAAGGTGAACAGAATGTCCTGCTGAACGTCGGCCAGAGACAGGGCGCAGAGTATCGGGTTGGTGCCGAGACTCCGGCCCAGGGCGATGGTCCCGCCTCTGGCGCCCGCGTCTTTGGCCACGGCCATAAGCGCTTCCCCCCGGTTCCTGCCCAAAAGGCAGACGCACATCGTGGCCGGTCTGTAAGTTATATTCATGGCTGCGCCTCCCTGGCCCTGGCCGCTTTGGCTTGTTTTTTCCCGATATGGTGGAAAATCATGCCGAGAATCTGGATGGTGATAAGAGGCGCCATGGCAATCATGGCGATCATGCCGAAAGCGTCTGTTATGGGATTGCCGCCCACGGCCTTGGACGCTCCAAGGGTCAGGGAAAGAATGAAGGTCGTGGCCATGGGTCCAGAGGCGACGCCGCCCGAGTCAAAAGCGATGGCCGTGAACAGCCTCGGGCAGAAAAACGTCAGCAGCAGGGCCAGCCCGTAGCCGGGCAGCACAATCCACCAGATGCTCCCGCCGCTGATCACGCGAATCATGCCCAGAAAGACGGCCAGGGCGATGCTGATGGAAAGAGCGGACAGCATGATTTTCCGTTTGATGTGGCCGCCGGACAGTTCTTCCACCTGTTCGTTCAGCACCCAGACCGCCGGTTCCGCGCAGACCACCACCGCGCCGAGGATCAGGCCGACGGGCAAAAGCACCCAGCCGTCGCCCAGGGCGCCCAGGGCCATGCCCAGACTTTCGCCGGCCGGGCTGAAACCGCCCTTGACGCCGGTCATAAAAAGAACGAGCCCGGCCCAGGCGTAAACAAAACCAAAAACCATACGTTTGACCTGCTGAAAAGGCAGGCGCAGAAGCAGGGCCTGGAAGACGAAGAAAATGACCAGCAGCGGCAGCAGCGCCAGGGTTATTTCGTACACGACCTCGGGCAGGACATGCCAGAAATGGGCGGCCAGAGGCAGCATGGCTTTGGCCGCTTTTTCAGGCGGAACGACGATGCTCAGGTCCACGCCGGAGAAAAAGCCCATGATCGCAACCGCGGCAATCGGGCCGATGGAGGCAAGCCCCACAAGGCCGAAGCTGCTGTCGTCGCCTTCCTTTCTTGCTGCCGTGGCCGCGACGCCTATGCCCAGGGCCATGATGAAGGGCACGGTAATCGGCCCGGTGGTGGCGCCGCCGGAGTCAAAGGCCACGCCGACAAAACCGGGGTCGACAAAGGCGCAGGCCAGGAAAACCAGGGCATAAAAAATGATGAACAGGCGGCGCAGGGGGATTTGCAGAACGATGCGGGCCGTGCCGATGAGCAGAAAAATCCCGACGCCCGAGGCGATCATCACCAGGAGCATGTCTTTGTCGATGCCCGGCGCCGCTCCCGAAACCTGGACGGCCAGAACCTGCACATCGGGTTCGGCAATGGTGATGGCAAAACCGATGGCAAAGGAGGCCGCCATGATCAGTAAAAGATTGCGCCGTCTGGTCAAGGTGGAGCCCACCCGCTGACCAAAGGGGACCATGCCCAGATCTGCGCCCATGAGAAAGACGCTGAGACCGAGTATGAGCAGAACGCCGCCGACGATATATTGCGAGATCTGTCCGGCAGGCAGGGGCGCGATGGTCAGATGCAGCAGAATCACGATGACCATTATCGGCAGCACCGAGATGACGGATTCCTTCAGTTTGGCAGTGAGGTTGGATATCAAATTGTTTTCCTTGGCGTAAGAGAACCTTTGGTGGTATGCGCCTCTCCTTACTCGTATATAAAAGATAAGGCTTTTTCACCTAAAATTCAAGCAATAGCAAGGGGGAAAAACAATTTTCATTTTGTCGAAGCCAATATAATCGCATGTGGGCGCGCCGCCCACACCCGTCAGCGTCAGGGCCTTGTCGGCCGGGGACTAACACGGGAATGCCATGAAAAAAGGGTTTGATGGCGCCTTGACAACATACTTTATTGTACATACATTAATGTCATGGAATTCGAGTGGGACCAGCGAAAGAATCAGACTAACTACGCCAAGCACAAGATTAACTTTGAGTTTGCCTGTAAAGTATTTGCTGACCCCCTTGCCGCGCTCCGTTTTGATCGGGTCGTGGATGGTGAAGAGCGTTGGTTGGTCATCGGCAAAGTGATGGACGAGCATGTGCTGCTTGTTGTCCATACATACCGGCCCCATGATGGCTTGGAATGTATTCGTATTATTTCAGCCAGACGCGCCACCTCCCACGAAAGGAGGCTTTATGAGGAAGGATAAGACGATCCCCAGGCTTGAGGAGCAACTCGCCGCTTTGGAAGTGATGAAGGATGAGGATATTGATTTTTCCGATATCCCGGAAATTCGAGATTTCACAGGGTTTGAGCGCGGCAAATTTTACCGTCCCATCAAGAGGCCGGTGACGCTTCGCCTTGACGCCGATGTACTGGAATGGTTCAAGCACCATCATCCCAAGTACCAGTCAGCCATTAACGCCGCCTTGCGCCAGTATATCCACGACCAACGCTCCCCAGCTTCGTACCAGGACCCGGCGATTGGGTGACTGAAGTGTTGCCCTGTTGCTGTGCGTAGTCAGAACCCCAACTGAGGGGGTCCGGGGGAAATCATTTCCCCCGGCGGGGATTCCAAAGGGGCAGCGCCCCTTTGGCCGCCGGAGGCATTGCCTTTCTCTTCAATTCAATCCCGAGCGCCGGCAGAGGCGATGCGCCCCGCCTCAAGGCGAAGCTCATGGCGGAACAGGGGCGGGATGTCTTCCTGATGGTGGGAGACGTACAGCATATGGACCCCTTGAGCGGCCAGAACCGGCAGAGCGTCCAGGAAAAGGCGGCGGCCGTCCTTGTCCAGGCCCGAGCAGGGTTCGTCAAGCAGCAGCACCGGAGGGGCGCCGGCCAGGGCCCTGGCCAGAAGCACGCGGCGGGCGTTGCCGGAGGAGAGCGAGTGCAGGGGCTTTTCGGCCAGATGGTCGACGGCCAGACGCCGCAGCCATTGGCGAGCGAGAGCCAGTTCGGCTTTGTCGGCCTCATGGTACAGGCCTATGGCGCCGGTCAGCCCGGAGACGACAACGTCAAGAGCCCGAATGTCGTAGTCGTAGCGGTCCTGAAGCCTGTCAGACACGTAGCCGACGCCTCCGCGCAAGGCCTCAAGGCCGGGCCTGGGACGGCCGCGCCAGGATATGACGCCCCCGAACGCGGCGAACTCCTCGCCGTACAGCAGCCGCAGCAACGTGCTCTTGCCGGCGCCGTTGGCCCCGGAAATCAGCCATTGCTGGCCGGGGTCCACCTTCCAGTTGATGTCAAAGAGGACCTGGACGCGGTCGACGAACACGTCTACATGCTCAAGTTCCAGCAGAGCGGGACGCGCCCCGCCTTCGGATTTTTTGCCGCAACCGTAAAGACGACGGGCAAAAGCGTTGAGGGGCCTTGCCCGGAGCGCTTTGTCCGTTTTGCAGTCCTCGGCCGTATCAAAGCGGCTTTGTGTCCGTGGGGGGACAGCCGCGTCGAAAACGGCGTTCGGCGCGTTGCCGGCTTGCGCCGGCTCGACTTTGCCGTTTCGTACCAGCAGGATCCTTCGCACCAGGGACGGAATGTCCTGTTGGCGGTGGGCGCTGAGAACCAGGGTCGCGCCTTTGTCGGCGGCCAGGCGGAGGGCTCTGGTAACGGCCTGGCGGGCGGGCGCGTCCAGGCCGTCAAAGGGTTCGTCCAGCAGCAGAAGCGCCGGACGGCTCATCAGGGCGCGCAGGATTAGCGTCAGCCGCAACTGGCCCTGGGACATGGCCGGCGCCGTCATGGAAAGCAGAGGCGAGGCCCCGGCCGCTCCGGCCAGGGCTGTTGCCCGGCGGTAATGGGCGGCCGACATCTCGCCATGGATCATGGCGGCGTTTTCCAGGCCGGACAACAGGATTTCTTCGCCGGTGAGCTTCCAGCCCTGGCGGACGTATTTGCGTTGCTGACCGGGGGACACCAGACGCGCGTGTTCAAGCGCGGACAGCGCCGAAGCGTCGGCCACGCCCTCAAAAAACCAGAGCACCGAAGCGGCTTTGCCGGCGGCGGACGGCGCGGCCTCCGGCCTTGGCCTGAGTTCCCCCTGCAACAGACGAAGGAGCGTGGATTTGCCGCTTCCGTTCGCGCCAAGCAAGGCCAGGTGTTCACCGGCCAGAATGTCCAGGGACAGATCGGCCAGTACGGCGGGGCCGTTGCCGTAGCCTGCGGATACATGGCGAAGGCTGACCAGCGGGGACGTCTTCAGGGGCTCGGTATTTGCGCGTTGCTTCATGACGGGGAAGGGAGTGAAAGGCCTTTTTGCCAAGGCATCGCGCCATATCCGCCCGGAGACGGATCAGGAGTTTAGCGCGGTGAAGGGCAGGCGTTTGACCAGGCCTTTCAAGGGAACGGAGCTGTATGTATAGCCGAAGTCGGCCGCATAGCGGGCCAGCAGGCCGAAGCCGTATGCCGGGGTGCTGGCGCAATGCGCGTCGGAACCGAAGCTGATGGGCAGTTCCAGCTCCGAGGCCAGGGCCATGATCTTCGGGCCGGGGTAAATTTCCTTACAGGGCTTTCTGAGGCCCGCTGACGAGACTTCCATGATCACGTCGTGGTCTTTCATGGCGGTCAGGGCGTTTTT
>JAIRTI010000225.1 GCA_031255035.1 Desulfovibrio sp. | reverse complement strand
CCCCCTCAGTTTGGGTTCCGGCGACACGTATCAACAAGGCACAACGATCAGCCGCCCAATCGCCGGGTCCAGGTACGAAGCTGGGGCCGGCAAGGCCCTGGCGGGTGTGGGCAGAGCCCACATGCGATCAAATTGGCTTCATCAAAATGAGAATTGCTGGCGTATCAGCACCTGCTTTGCCTGACGCCGCCGCACCTCTGCCGCGTCCGCTTTTCCTGAGGCAAGGCGGGCCGCCACTGTGAAGCCCGGTCCGGCGGCCGCGCTTTCTGACTCCGCAACGCGCGCGCCAGGCAACGCGGTCAGAGCCTCGCGGATACGGCGAAGAGATTCGGATGCCCGTTCCGCCTCATTCCCGGCGCTGAGGTCCACTTCCAGCGTCATGCCCGCAGGGCCGCCCTGGCCTTCATGCAGAATGGCGGCATAGCCGCGCACAAAGGGAAGGGCGTACAGAACCTGATCGATATCGGCCAGGCGCAGCATCCCCCCGTCCGGGAGGGGCACGCGCTCCGACAGCCGCCCGCGCGCGTAAAGCCGCCGCAGGACTGAGCCGCAGGCGCAGGGTTCCGGCGCGATGCGGCCTTCGTCCCCGCTGCGGTAGCGCAGCAGCGGCATGGCCTCGCGGGTCAGAGTGCTTATCGCCACCTCGCCCCACTCGCCGTCAGGCACGGCCCTGCCCGCCTCGTCCACTATTTCCACCAACAGATCGGCTTCGCGCATGTGGCAGCCGGCGCGCTCGGGGCATTCCACAGCGCCGCCGAGCCCCGTCTCGGTCAGGCCGTAGTGGACGAAGACCGCGCAGCCAAGCCCTTCGGCGATTCCCCGGCGCAGAGCGGGCGTCACCGTGTCGCCGCTCAGGAGCACGGTTGATACCGATTCCCCCAAGGCCCGGGCCCGCTCGTTTCTGGCCAGGCCGAACACCTGGGAGGGCACGCCGACCAGACAGGTGGGGCGCAAGGCCAGCAGCGCGTCCATGGCCGAGGCTTCGCCGTCCGCGCCGGGCGGCACAAAGCCGGGCGCCGAGCAGGCAACGCCTATATCCGCCATGGCCCGCGACAGCAGGTCTCCCACGCTCCCCGGCCTGTCGCCGCTCATCAGCAGGGCCACGCGGTCGCCGCGTCCGCCGTCCGAGACTCCGGGGCGCACCAGATAGCGCATGCCGTTACGGAAAAAGGCCGTGGTGCGGGCCAGATCCGCGGCGCTGCAAAAAATCCGTTTGCCCGGACCCGTGCTGCCCGAGGTGGGCAGAGAAATCACGCCGTCGACCTCGCCGTGGCCGATGGTCAAAAAGGCTTCCGGGTCTTGCTCCAGATCGGCGGGAAGGGTGAAGGGGAGCGCCGAAAGCAGATCCAGCGGGTCGGAGGAGGACATGGCGGTCAGCAGCGAATGGGCGCGGCGCGGGCCGATGCGCTCGCGGTAATACGGGCTCTTGTTGACGGTTTTGAGCAGGACCCGGCGCAGATGTTCCCGCTGCCAGCGCCGCAAGGCGCCGATAAGCCCGCCCGGCAACAGGCCGTCCGGGACGTGAAAATAGGCGCTCAGGCGCCTGGACAGGTCCAGGTCCAGCCAGCGCGTCCGGCCGGCGGACGCTCCGGCCTTCATGATTTCGTCCGCCTGTGCAGGGGCGTGCCGTCAAGGGCGGTCAGATTATAGGCGCAAAAGGGCATGAGCCGCCCCGGCGGATCGAACACGTGCACGCAACAGCCCTTGAGGCGTTCCAGGTCGATGTTCATGGCGTCCTGGAACGCCATGCAGGTGACGCTGAAACTGCGTTCGCGGGCTTCGGCGATGAAGGCTTCGAAGGCGTCCGCCGGCGCATGGGCCCCGGTCTTTGCCGACCCCTGCCAGGAGCGCAGGATGACCTCAATGGCCCTGGCGGCCCCGCCCTCGTCGTTTTCAGAGCCGTCGCCCGCCGGGCAACAGCAGGCCTGCCCTTCGTCGCGCAGGGGCACAAGGCTTCCCGAGGGCGTGACCCTGTAACGGCAGTGGAAGGAACAGCGCTCGTGCTCGCAGCCGGGGGCTTTGGCGTGCTCCGGCCGCATAAGGCCGCCGCTCTGATCGCAGATGGCCGCGAGGACTTCGGGCAGGGTCAGAGCGGGCGCGTTCCCGCTCAGGGCGTTTCTGCCCGACGCGGTCATGGGTTGCAGGTGGATGCCGCGCACGGTGGGGGCCAGGGACAGGGCCAGGCGCAGGATGTCTCCAAGCTGGCCGTCGTTGACGCCGGCGGCCACGGTCGGAACCAGGACCACGCTGAGCCCGGCCGCGCGGCAATTGGCAAGGGCCAGCAATTTCGTCTCCAGCAGGGGCTTGCCGCGCAGGGCCAGGTAGGGGCCGTCCGTAACGCCGTCAAACTGGAGGAAGACCCAGGAAAGCCCGGCCGAGGCCAGAGACGCGGCCAGTTCCGGCCGTTCGGCCAGCAGCAGTCCGTTGCTGTTGAGCTGCACCGCCGGAAACAGGGCGCGAGCCCTGGCTACCAGCGCCGGAAGGTCCGGGTGCAATGTGGGCTCGCCGCCGGAAAGCTGGAGCACGACGTCGCCGGCCTGTGCGTGTATCCAGTCCAGTTGTTCCGCAAGCGTCTCATAGGCGGTAAAGGGGGCGGAGCTTGCGCCGGCGTCGGCAAAACAGACCGGGCAGCTTAAGTTGCAGCGGCGCGTGATCTCGAACAGCACGGTGCAGGCGGCGCGCCCGTGCGCCGGGCAGCGCCCGCAATCACGGGGGCAGCCCTGGCGTGTCGCCGTCTGACGGCTCAGGACGCTATCGGGCTTCTTGGGCCGTTTCCACCCGGCGAACGAAGGTTCACCGCGCCAGATCAGGCCGGAAAAGGGGCCGTGCTCCGGGCAGGTCCGGCGGATGAACACGCTGTCGCCCTCGCCCATAAGGTCGGCGTCAAGGGCCTTGAGGCAGACCGGGCACAGACTTTTGCCGCGGCCAAGGAGAGCGCTCACGGCAGTTCACGGCCCATGGCCGGGTCCAGCCCGGCCTCGGCGAGCAAGGCCACGGCTTTGGACCATGTTTGCGCCACCAGCGTGCCGCAGCGGTCCTGGTCCATGGCGCGGCGGGCCGCGGCGGAAGCGTCGTCGCGGCCCAAAATGGCGTCGCAGCGGATGTCGCCGCCCGCGCGGAGTTCCTCCCGGAACCACTCAACCAGGGAATTCATCAGCGGCGTTGACTGCTCCAGCGCCTGCTCCTCCTCAAGGCCTTTGGCCGTATGCAGGGCGACAAGGCAGACGCCCCCGGCAAGAGCGCCGCAGATTTCGCCGCCGCAGCCGACCCCCTGGGCGAGCCCGGCCATGGCCCTGACCAGATCCGGGTTGTCCCGGCCCATCAGGCGCAAGCCGCCGACCATCACCATCTGCCCGCAGCTATAACCCTTGCTGCCCAGTTCAAGCACCAGCATTTGCGCGTCATCCACGGCGGCCTCCTTTTCTCTTGCGGCCAATATGCGGTCATACAGCTTCGCCGGGTCCAGGGCCGGCAATTTCCAGCAATTCTTATTTTGATGAAGCCAGCCAGTTTGCATGTGGGCACCGCCCACACCCGCCAGGGCCTTGCCGGCCCCAGTTCCGTCCCTGGACCCGGCGAATGGGTGACGGGAGTGTTGCCATGTTGATACGCGCAGTCGGAACCCAAACTGAGGGGGTCCGGGGGAAATCATTTCCCCCGGCGGGGTCCGGGGCAGCGCCCCGGCCGCCGGAGGCATTGCCTTTCACAGTTGGCGAATGGGG
>JAIRTI010000219.1 GCA_031255035.1 Desulfovibrio sp. | reverse complement strand
CTGGCGCTGACCGTCCTTTTCGCCGTCTCCAAATGCCGGCAATCCGGCCCGGAATCCGGGGCCGGAGGCAACGGCGCGCCGGCGGCCATCACCAGCGTCAACATCATGGACCGCCGCGTGCTTCAGCGCGAAAAGCCGATACTGGTCACCTTTGCCGAAGCCATGGTTGAAAAAGACGCCCTGGACAAGCCGGTTGCCGCCGGGGACATGCCCTTTGTGCTGGAACCGCCCCTCAAGGGTGAAGGGCGCTGGCTGACGGAAAGAAGCTTCGCTTTTGCCGCTGGCCAGGATTTCATTCCGGGCCAGGCCTATTCCCTGTATTTCAAGGAGAGCCTCGCAAGCCTGGACGGCCGCCCGGCGCGCTATGTTTTTTCTTTCAAAACCGAGGCCGTCAAGCTTCGCCAGGCCCAGCCCGGCGCTTACAGCGCCACGGAATTCAAACAGATGCTCAGTCTTGATTTTTCACGGCCCGTCACCAGGGAGGCCCTGGCCGAGCATTTGACCGTCAAGGATGAGGAAAGCGGGGAGGCCCTTCCTGTCGATCTTTCCCAGGGGCCTGAGGAAGGCAGCGCTCAAAAAGTCGTGATCGGGCTCGGCAAGTACCGCCGTGTCCTTAGCTTCACCCTGCGCGTCGACGAGCCCAAAGACAAGCGCCCCCTCGGACTGGGCGCGCAATACAAGGCCACCCTGCGCCTGCCCGAGCCTGACGAAGCCGGCGTCACCCGCATGCAGGGCACGGGCGATCTGCCTTCCGACATCCGTTTTTATTCGCCCTACGCCAACGAAAACGCTTCCGGCCAAATCCAGGCGACCTTCGACATGAACACCGGCCTGGCGGACCACGCGCAGAAGGAATTTATCGACGTTCAGCCCGATATCCCCTTCACCCTCAGCGCTGACGCCACAGCAATCAATTTCAGGGAAAAGCTCGTTCCGGGCATGGCGCTGACGGTCACTCTCAAGCCGGGATTGACGGATATTTCCGGCAAGGTTCTGAAAACGGCGCGCTCGGCCTCAATCACCGTGCCCGATTACGAGCCGGCCGTGCGCTTTGCCGAGCCGGGCAACTTCCTGACGCCCCTTTTCGGCAGCCGGGTGGCCGTCACCCTCGTCAATCTGGATCAGGTAACGGTCACGCTCAGACGCCAGTACGACAACAATCTGCCCTTCATGGCCCTTGAGCCGGACTACACGGCCAGAGGGCTCATGAACAGCCTGAGCGTGCAGGAAATTGAGGTCAGGAACGCGCAAGCCAACGAGATTGTCCGGCGTTCGCTGGACGTTGAAAGTCTGGCCAAGGGGAAGCGCGGCGTTTTCGAACTGGAGCTTGACGGGTATAAAGTCAACCATGGCGGACCCGAGCCTTTTACAGAGGTGCACAGCGAACGGCGTCTGGTGGTGCTGACCGATATCGGCGTCAGCGCCAGGGTCTTTCCCTCGGGCATTACGGTCTTCACGGCGGGCATAAGCTCGGCCGAGCCCTTGCGGGACGCGGCCGTCAAGGTGTACTCGCAAAAAAATCAGCTCATCGCCAGAGGCTTCACCGGGCCCGACGGCGTGTTTTTGCACAAGCGCGACCAGCCCTGGGACGCCGAGAACGCCCCCTATGTCGTTACCGTGCAGACCGACGACGGCACGGACGACATCACGTTCCTGCCGCTGAATTACGAAAGCGCCGTCTCTTTGCCCGACGCCGCTCTGGTCCCATACCTGGACGCCGGGTACGAGGCCTTTGTCTATATGCCGCGCGGCCTTTTCCGCCCAGGGGAGACCGTCAACTTCAAGGCCTTTGTGCGCGACAGGGATCACAAGGCCCCGAAGCCCTTCCCGGTAAAATTCCGCGTGACCTCATCGCGGGGGCTTGAGGCGGCCGCCGGTTCGGCCACCCTGTCCGCCGAGGGCGGCGCGGATTTCGCCTTCACCCTGCCCGCCACCGCGCCCACCGGCGCCTACCGGGCGGAACTTGAAATTCCCGGCAACGGAGGGGTTCTGGGCAACTGCTCCTTCGCGGTGGAGGACTTTGTCCCGCCCCGGCTCGAAGTCACGCTCGCTCCGGAAGCGGACATCCTGCTCCCGGGCCGGGAACTCGCGCTGGATTTCGGCGGCCGCTATCTCTTCGGCGCGCCGGGCGCGAATCTCAATTATGAAATAGGCTATCAGGTCACGTCCGCGCCGTTCCTGCCCCAGGGTTGGGACGACTATGTCTTCGGCGACGCCGAGCGCGATTTCGACACCCAGGTCAACCTGCGCTACATTACGGGGCAGCTTGCCGGGGACGGCCGGGCCGATGTCGCGTTTTCAGCCCCGGCCGACTGGGCCGAGCCGCCGGCGCTGCTGAAGGTCCTGCTCATCGGCGGCGTCCAGGAGGACGGCGGCCGCTGGACCTCGCGCAGCGCGTCGTTCACCGCCTTTCCCACGCCCTATCTGCTGGGCCTGAAAGCGCCGGAACAGGCGCCGGCGGCCAACGCCCCGCTCAGCCTTGAGGTGGCCGCCGTCAACCCCGAAGGCAAGGCTGTCGACTGCGGAACGCTCGCCTATGAAATATTCCTGGTCCAGGGCAACTGGCATACCGTATACCGCAACAACCGCTATGTCAGCGTCTTTGACGAGCGCCTGATTCCGCAGGAAAAAGCGACGGTCGAAAGCCGCGGCGGTCTGGCCGCCCTGACCTTTATCCCGGCCCAATACGGCGCTTATCTTGTACGGGTGACCTCGGACGACGGCAGGGTCGCGGCCTCGCGGCGCGTCAGCGTGTACGGCGAAGACGGGCAGGCCGTGGCCGCCGGATCCGGACGCATGAACGCGGTGGAACTCAGCCTGGACAAGAAAGAGTACCGCGTCGGGGAAACGGCCAGGCTGACCGTCAAAGCGCCTTACGCGGGCACGCTTCTTCTCGGCCTGGAGCGCGGGGAGCAGCTTCAGACCCGCGTCGTGCGCCTGGAAGAACCCGGCACGGTCCTGGACATCCCGGTCAGCGAAGGCATGGACCCGAACATCACGATCACGGCCTGGGCCATACGGCCGGTGCGCGGCGAAAATCGCGAATGGTATTCGCACCGCGCCTACGGCAGCATTCCTCTTTTGCTCGCCAGGGCGCCGCACCGCCTCAAGGTGGCGGCCGATCTGCCCGAACGGGCCCTGCCCGACGCGCCTTTGAGCGTGCCCTTCACCGTTACCGACGAGCGCGGCGATCCGGTTCAGGGGGAGTTTTCCGTTGCCCTGGTTGATGAGGGCATACTCTCGCTCATGAACTTCAAAACCCCGGACCCCCTGTCGCTCTTCCTGGCGCAGCGCCGGGCCGTGGGCGAGAGTTTCGACGCCTACGACGCCCTGCTCAGGCCCGAGGCGAAATCCACGCCGCTGCTGGCGCCCGGCGGCGGCGCGACCATGCGCATGGCCGCGTATCAGGAATCGCTGAGCACGCAGCGGATGTTTCTGGCCGCCTTTCTGCCCGTGGCGCGCACAGACGAGGAGGGAAAAGGCCTTGCCTCCTTTGACCTGCCCGAATATTCCGGCAAGGCCAGGCTGATGGTGGTGGGCGCGGCCGGCAACCGCTTCGCCTCCGGCGACGGCAACCTGCGCATCGCCCGCGACATCGTTGTCGAAGTCTCGGCCCCGAGGGCCGTGGCCCCAGGCGACGCCTTTGAGGTCAGCGCGCGCCTTTTCACCCCGCCCGGCGAAAAGGGCGCGCGGATTGAAGGCGAGGCCCAGGTGAAGGTTTCGGCCACCGGTCCGCTGGAACTTGCCGGCGACTTGACGCGGGCCGTCCCTCTCGGCAAGGACAATGGCGACGCCGTGGCCCGCGATCCCGGCCTTCGGGCCACGGCGGCCCGATCTTCTGGCATTGCGGCGATCACGGTGGACGTTGCCGTTCCCGGCCGTGAGGATCTCAGCTTCAGCAAGACGCTTGAGGTGGCCGTGCGCCCGCCGTATCCGCGCGCCTCGGCCTGGGCCTCGGCCCTGATCCCCGCCGGTCGGAGTCAAAATCTTGCCATACCGGACGCCTGGCTTGAGGGCACGGTGACGAACGACCTGTCGGTAGGCGATTCTCCGGTGCTCGCCTTGCTGCCTTCGCTGGCCTTCCTGCGGGAATATCCTTACGGATGCCTTGAGCAGACGGTTTCCGGCGCCTGGCCCCTGCTGGCCCTTCCCGAAATCGCCAAAGCCCTCTACCCCGGCAGCGCCGAAGCCGCCGCCGCCAACGCGGCCACGGCCTTGACCGGCGCCGTGAGCCGGACGCTTTCCATGCAGACCCCTTCCGGCGGGTTCGGCGCCTGGCCGGGCTATACCCAGGCCGACGCCTGGAAAAGCGCGTATGCGACTTTCTTTCTGGTGGAAGCCAAGGACCGGGTCGCCATCCCCGCCTCCTCGCTGAAGCAGGCCCTGGACTATATGCGTCTCCTCCTGGCCGCGCCGGCCAGAAGCATCGGCGGCGAGCGCCACGCCTATTCGGTCAAGGCCTTTGCCGCCTTTGTCCTGACAAAAGCGGGCGAAGCGCCTCTGGGCTGGTTGCAGCACTTGAGCGAACAAGAAGACAAAATGGCCCCGTCCGGGCGTTTGTTCGTGGCCGGCGCCAAGGCGATCCAGGCCGGCAACGCCGAAGCCCTCAAGGCGCTGCTTGCCGCGATGAAGGACGGCCTTTACTCCGACAATGACAAAGACGCCTACGCCACGCTGGAAAGTTCCATACGCAACAAGAGCCTGCTGCTCTACTTCTGGAGCGAGGTTGCGCCTGGCGATCCCGATTGCGCGGACCTTTGCCTTGACCTGGCGCGGGAGTTGGGAGCGGCGGCCTGGCAGAGCACGCAGCAAAGCGGCATGGCCAGCCTGGCCATGGGCGCCTGGCTGCGCAAATCCGGCATCGGCGGCGGCGGCTTCACGGCCGAGGCATCGGCGGCGGGCAAAAGCCTGGGGACGGCCCAAAAGGGAAGCCCGCTGCTGCTGGGCCCAAAGGCTTTGCCAGGGGTTGACGGCAATGGCGTCCTGCCCGAAGTGAGCGTCCAGGTCGCGGGCGAAGGTGGCGCATACGCCGTGTACAGCGCGCGCGGCGTTCCCCTCGCGCCGCCCGAGCCCCGCTCGCGGGGCCTGCGGATCAGCCGGGTCTGGAAAGACGCGGACGGCAAGGTCATTGACCTGTCGTCAGGCACGGCCAGGCTGAAAAAGGGAGATCGCGTCATGGTGGAGCTGACGATAGCCTCGGAACGCTTCGCGGCGGACATTGCCGTATCGGATCTGACGCCCGGCGGCCTGGAAGTGGAAAATCCGCGCCTGAGCTTCAGCGGCGAGGCCAATTCCGAGGACGCTTCCGAATCCGGCGCGGACGAAACGGAAAGGGGCGGCGACCGGAACCCGCGCACGACCAGCCCCTATCTTGACCTGCGCGAGGACAGGCTCCTGCTTTTTTATGACCGGTTGAACGGAAAGGCGACCTACAGCTATTCCATGCGCGCCGTAAGCCGGGGGAGCTTTGCCTTGCCGCCTCTGGCGGCCGACGCCATGTACGACCCGGCGTTCAGCGCCATCACCTCGGCGGGCGTGGTCATTGTGGAATAGCGGGTCAGGCGGAGAGGGAGGGGCGAAAGCTTCCCTCATTTTGATGAAGCCGGCCTTTTGGGTGTGGGCGCCGCCCACAGCGCCGGGGCCGGCCCCAGTTCCGTCCCCAGTTCCGTCCCTGGACCCGGCGAATGGGTAACGGGAGTGTTGCCCTGTTGATACGCGCGGCCGGAACCCAAACTGAGGGGGGTCCGGGGCGGCACCCCGGCCGCCGGAGGCATTGCCTTTCAAAGTTGGCGAATGGGAGTCCGCAAAAAGGCTCATAATGAGAAGTTCCGCGTTTCGACGCGACCTTGACAGCGCTTTGCCTTGCGCTCTATTAATACCGATTCGCACGCCTGCCCGGATGACGGATTTTCGGCGCGTTTTGCCGAAGGCGGCGGGGCGGCGAGTG
>JAIRTI010000197.1 GCA_031255035.1 Desulfovibrio sp. | reverse complement strand
GCGCAATTATGGTAAGCTCGTGTCGCTTATCGATGATTTCAAGTCTATTCGCAAGCTGCGTACCGAATCCAGACAGCAGGGCGCGCCCGCGTCCGTTGTCCAGGCCTGATCCATACATATTTAACCGAGAGGTGTGTCCGTGACATCGTTATTGCAGACTCCCCTTGCCGAATGGCATCTTGCCCACGGCGCGAAAATGGCCCCCTTCGCGGGCTGGAACATGCCTATCCAATACAGTGCGGGTATCCTGGCCGAGCATACGCATACTCGTGAAAAAGCCGGCCTTTTCGATATCTGCCATATGGGCGAATTTATCATGGAAGGGAAAAAAGCCGCCGAGGTCCTGGGGCTGGCCGTGACCGTCAATATCGCCACACTGAAACCCGGCCGCTGCCGCTACGGCTTCCTGCTCAACGAACGCGGCGGCATCAAGGACGACCTGATCATATACCGGCTGCGCGACGATCGCTTCATGGCCGTCGTCAACGCCGGCTGCCGCGCTTCCGACCTTGAGGATTTCAAGGAGCGCGTCGGCGGCTCTCTGCTGCTTGAAGATATTTCCAACGCCACAGCCAAAATAGACCTGCAAGGTCCTGACTCCTTTGCCGTGCTTGAAGAACGCGTGCCCGGCCCCTGGCGGCGTCTGCCGTACTTCGGCTTTACCGAGGAGGGAACCTTTGACGGCTCGCCCCTGCTGATAAGCCGCACCGGCTATACGGGCGAACTGGGCGTCGAGATTTACTGCCCCTCGGACAAGGCCCTTTTCTTGTGGGAAATCCTGACCGCCGACGACCGGGTCCTGCCCGTGGGACTTGGCGCCCGCGACACCCTGCGCCTTGAAGTCGGCCTGCCGCTGAACGGACAGGACCTGGATGAAGCGCATAGCCCGGCGGAAGCCGGGTACGCCGCCATGCTGACCTCGCAGGCGCCGTATGTCGGCGGCGAGGGATCGCGGCTTATCCGCAACAAGCTGACGGCGCTGGCGATTCCCGGACGCAGAAGCGCCCGGCATGGCGATGTGGTGTTGCTTGACGGCAAGGAAGTCGGGGTCGTCACCAGCGGTTCCTACGGCCCTTCGGTCGGCCATTCCATCGCTCTGGCCTATATCGCGCGGGAAGCGGCGGACGCCCCGGACTATGTCGTTCGCGCGGCCAAGGCCGAATTGCCGGCCAGGGCCGCTCAACTGCCCTTTTACAAGGGGGGTACGGCCCGCGCCGCGCTCTTGTGATCTCACGCCGGGATAACCCGGATTTCATGACGCCTGTTGCGCGCCGACCGTGAAAACGCCATGCCGTTACATAGCTTTTACCTTGCCCCCGAAGCCTGGAACCCTCCGTTCACCCTCGACGAAGGCGAATCCGGGCATCTGGCACGGGTTCTGCGTCTGAAAAAGGGCGCTGAGGTTCGGCTCTTTGACGGGCAGGGCCGTCACGGGCTTTTCACGGTTGAAGCGCTGCATAAGTCAGCGGTTCAACTGTCCATGCTGTCGGAAAGCCGGACCGCCGCCCCCCTGGTGCGCTGCACTCTGGCCGCCGGATTTTCCAAGGCCCTGCGCCGGGGCTGGTTCATGGAAAAAACCGTGGAACTTGAAGCTTCCGCCGTCTGGTTCTGGCAGGGTGACCACAGCCAGGCGTCTTTGCCCGAGTCCGGGAAAAGCCGGTGGGTTTCGGCCCTTATTACCGGGGCCAAACAGTGCGAAAGCTCGCACATTCCGTCCCTGACCATGATCTCCAACGGCGTGGCGGGTTTGATCGCCAGGCTGCCTGAGTTCGACAAGACCTTTGTTTTATACGAGGGTGACACGCAAGGGCGGCACCTGAAACGTGAGGACCTGCTTTTTCCTCCGGGAGAGTCGGGCAGACTGCTCCTGATAGTGGGGCCCGAGGGCGGCTTTTCGCAGCGCGAGGCCGCTGCGCTCGTCGCGGCCGGGGCCGTTGCGGTCAGCCTGGGAGACCGCGTTTTGCGTTGGGAAACGGCGGCGGTGCTCACGCTGGGCCTGGCCTGGTGGGCGAGGCAGCAATCATGAGCATTCTCGCTCCGTTGCCGGAACGGCTGCGTCCTGCCGAACTGGGCCTTTTTGTCGGGCAGGAGCACCTGCGCGCCAAGCTGGATAATCTGCTGCGGGCCGAACGGCTCCCCAGTCTTCTTTTTTTCGGTCCGCCAGGGTCCGGCAAGTCGACGCTGGCGCTGCTTCTGGCCAGATCGCACGGGCGCAAGGTCACCCGCATCAGCGCGCCCGAGGCCGGCATCCAGCAGTTGCGCCGCATGCTTTCCGGCACGGATGTGCTCATTCTGGACGAATTACACCGTTTTTCCAAAGCCCAGCAGGATTTTTTTCTGCCGCTGCTGGAAAGCGGCGAACTCACGCTCATCGCCACCACGACGGAGAATCCGTCCTTCAGCATAACGGCGCAGCTCTTGTCCCGGCTGCACGTGTTGCGGCTGCGGCCCTTGAGCCGCCAGGACCTGGCGCAACTGGGCATGCGCGGCGCCGAGGCCATGGGCTTTGGCCTTGAGCCGGAAACTCTGGAATTGCTCACCTCCCTGAGCGGCGGCGACGCCAGAACCCTGCTCAACCTGATCGAATATATCGCGGCGCTGCCGGACGAAGAGAAAAGCCACGACGGCATAAAAAACGCTCTGCCGGAAATGATCGCCCGGCATGATAAACAGGGCGACAAGCACTATGAACTGGCCTCGGCCCTGATCAAGTCCATTCGCGGCAGCGACCCGGACGCCGCGATCTACTACCTGGCCTGCCTGCTGGAGGGCGGGGAAGACCCCCGCTTCGTCTGCCGCCGTCTGATACTTTCCGCCGCCGAGGATGTCGGCCTTGCCGACCCGGCCGCCCTGCCCCTGGCCGTCGCCTGCCATCAGGCCGTGGAGCTTGTGGGCATGCCGGAAGGCTACCTGCCCATGGCGGAAACCGCGCTGTACCTCGCCATGGCCCGCAAGAGCAATTCGGCCTATGCCGCGTATGTCAACGCCGCACGCGAGGTCAAGGCGGTCGGCCCGGCGTCGGTGCCTTTGCATTTGCGCAATCCGTCGACGCGATTGCAAAAAGAATGGGGCTACGGCAAGGGCTACCAGTATCCGCATAACTTTCCCGATGCCTGGGTGGCCCAGGACTATCTGCCCGAAGCCCTGGCCGGACGCCAGTTTTATTTTCCCAAAAACGCCGGGGCCGAGGTGCCGCACAGCGCCTGGTGGAAAAAGGTGGCCGCCCAGGGAAAGAAAAAATGACAGGCTGACGACAAGCCCCTGGAGCATTTCACACGTGAAATGCTCTGCAAGGATTTGTCCGCAAATCCTGCCGCGCAACAGGAGCAGGCGGACCCTGCCCGCCGTAAGCGAACTGTTTCAGGCGTTAATTGCTATAGGACGCAACGCGTCCACGGCGCCGCGCCCGATTGTCGGCGCACCTTCCCCCGGCTGCCGGGACATCAAGCGGAGAAAGCCATGCCCCCCTTTCAATACAAGGAAATTTCCCTGGGCGAGATCCCCTTTCCCCTGGATAGCTACCAGACGCCGCCGGGTCTGGAGGGGTTCTGGGCATCCCGGCTGCCGTCTTTTTTTTATTCCTGGTACGTTTTTGACATCATCCGCCACGAAGGTTCCCTTGCCTGCGCCGGGACCTATTACGGCAAGGAATGGGCGCAGGGGAGCCTGCGCACCCTGCGCCTGCTCGAATACTGCGGCGTAAAATTCCATGTCCAAGGGCTGGACAACATCGACAAGCCGGACGGCCCGTGCGTGTTCATCGGCAACCACATGAGCACCCTTGAAACCTTTGTGCTGCCCGTATTTATCCAGCCTCGGCGGAATGTTACCTTTGTGGTGAAAGACAGCCTGCTCAAGTACCCCTGGTTCGGACCGGTGCTGAAAAGCCGCGACCCCATAGTCGTTCACAGGCAAAATCCGAGGCAGGACCTGGCGGCGGTGCTGGAGGACGGGGCGGAACGGCTGGCAAAGGGCATCTCCGTTGTTGTTTTTCCTCAAAGCACACGCAGCACGGCGCTGGACCCGGCACTGTTCAACAGCATCGGCGTGAAGCTTGCCAAACGCGCCGGAGTGCCGGTGATTCCCTTTGCCTTGCGTACCGACGCCTGGAAAAATGGTAAATATATCAAAGATTACGGAGGGCTCGACCCGGCGAAGCCCGTTCGCTTCGCTTTCGGCGAACCCCTGCGCGTCACCGGAAACGGTAAAGCGGAGCACGCGGCTGTCTGGAACTTCGTCTCGGAACACGCGCGCGAGTGGGGTCTGCCCGTGAATGGCGACGATTCCGGGCACTAGGGCAGCGCCGCGGTTTTTCTGTTGTCGAAGCCAATTTGATCGCATGTGGGCTCTGCCCACACCCGCCAGGACCTTGCCGGCCCTGGACCCGGCGATTGGGTGGCTGGAGTGGTGCGCTGTTGCTATGCGCAGCCGGAACCCAAACTGAGGGGTCCGGGGCAGCGCCCCGGCCGCCGGAGGCATTGCCTTTCACAGTCGGCGAATGGGCGGCCGCAAAAAGCTCATAATGAGAATTGCCGGTTTCGCGGCAAGGATTTGCGGACAAATCCCCGCGGAGCATTTCATGTGTGAAATGCTCCGAATCAGTGTTTACTCAGAACTGCCGAGCCGCGCGCCGTTGATTTGGCGCGCGGCTTTTGTCTTTCGCAGCACCCACCTCTCCAGCGCTTGCGTCTGATGGCGTCGGCAGGCCCGCCACGCCGGAACTCTTTTTATCATTCTTCATATACTACAAGCATTATCTGACAATTTTTTCAAATTGCCCCGGAATCTTCCTCTTGGTGCTGGCAAAAAATTATATATAGTGTATTGTAGGCATATGCCATGTCCATGAACGACGGGACGGCAGCAAAGGCCTCAAGATGACTTACGAACCCAAGATACCGCGTTCTGTCGGCGCGCTTTGAACCGACCATAGCGAGATTGACGGCGAATGTTGCCGGTTCTTAGTAAACCCCCCCTTACTTCCCGGCAACACAAGGCTCTTCGCGGTGCCCCGGCACTGCGAAGAGCCGACAATTTTCCGGTCAGGCTGCGGGGGGGCAGATTGAAAGGCAATGCCTCCGGCGGCCGGAGGCATTGTATTGCAAAGTCAGTCCGCTCTAATCGATATCAACGAGCAGGGGTTTTTCCTCAAGTTCTTCAAGGAACTTGTCCGGGCGTTCTTTTTGTTCCGGCACCACGATCTCGGAATGGACGTATTCCCGGTAGCCGGTGCCGGCCGGGATGAGGCGGCCGACAATGACGTTTTCCTTGAGGCCGCGAAGGGCGTCGGATTTGCCGCGCAGGGCCGCTTCGGTCAGCACCTTGGTGGTCTCCTGGAAAGACGCGGCCGAGATGAAGCTTGAGGTGGTCAAGGAGGCCTGGGTGATGCCCAGGACCAGGGGCTCGGCCGTGGCCGGGGTGCGGCCTTCGGCCATGGCTTTGGCGTTTTCGTCCTTGAACTCCTGTTTGTCAACCTGTTCGCCCACCAGGAAGCTGGTCAGTCCCGGATCAAGCACCTGCACCTTGCGCAGCATCTGGCGCACAATGACTTCGATGTGCTTGTCGTCAATGCCCACGCCCTGGAAGCGGTAGACATCCTGGATTTCATCCACCAGATAGGCGGCCAGGTATTTTTCGCCCTTGGTGCGCAGAATGTCGTGCAGTTCGGGATACCCTTCGGTCAGCAGTTCGCCGGCTTCCACAAAGTCGCCGTCGCCCACGGTAATGTGCTTGCCTTTGGGCACCAGGTATTCTTTGGAATCGCCGGTTTCCGGGGTGACGATGAGCTTGCGCTTGCCTTTGGCTTCACCGGCAAAGGCGACCGTACCGTCGATTTCCGAAACAACGGCCATGTCTTTGGGTTTACGCACTTCAAAGAGTTCGGCCACGCGGGGCAGGCCGCCGACGATGTCTTTGGTTTTTGAAGATTCGCGCGGTTTTCTGGCCAGGATGTCGCCGGCCTGTATCTGCTGCCCGTCCTTGACCATGAGCAGCGCGCCCACGGGCAGGGGGTAGGTCGCGGGAATGGCCGAACCGGGCCTTGTTTTCACCTCTCCGTTTTCATCGCAGACCGAGATGGAGGGGCGGAAGTTTGTGGTCCGGTACTCGATAATGCTTTGCGTAGCCATTTGCGTGGCTTCATCGACCTTTTCCTGGAAGGTCTTGCCGTCGAGGATGTCCGTGAACTTGATGGCGCCGTTGACTTCAGAGACGAAGGGCTCGTTGAAGGGGTCCCATTCGGCGATGAGAGCGCCTTTCCTGACTTCCTCGTTCTCTTTGACCACCAGCTTGGAGCCGTTGGGCAGGAGGTATTTTTCCCGTTCGCGGCCCTGTTCGTCCACAATGCTCACCTGGCCGCTTTTGCCGAGCACCATGCTCTGGCCTTCCTGGTTTTGCACGGCTTTCACTCTGGAGAAAATGACCCGGCCGGCATGCTGGGCCGTGATGCTGGAACGCTCGATTTCGCGCGAGGCCGTGCCGCCGATGTGGAAGGTGCGCATGGTCAACTGCGTGCCCGGCTCGCCGATGGACTGGGCGGCGATGATGCCCACGGTTTCGCCGATGTTCACCAGGTGTCCCCTGGCAAGGTCGCGGCCGTAGCAATGGGCGCAGACCCCGCGCTCCGACTGGCAGGTCAGGGCGGAGCGGATGGTCAGGCTGTTGATGCCCACATCGTCGAGGGTCTGGGCCACCTGCTCGTCCACCAGGGTGTTCGGGGGGAAGAGAAGCTCGCCGGTCTCGGGATGGTACACCGGGTATAGGGTTATACGGCCCACGGCCCGTTCGGAGAGGCGCATCTTGATGTCGCCGCCCTTGACCAGGTGGGTCAGTTCGATGCCGTCCACGGTTTCGCAGTCGCTTTCGCTGATGATGACGTCCTGCACCACGTCCACAAGGCGGCGCGTCAGGTAGCCGGAGTTGGCCGTCTTGAGGGCCGTGTCCGCCAGACCCTTGCGCGCGCCGTGCGTGGAGTTGAAGTACTGGGACACGTCCAGACCTTCGCGGAAGCTGGAGATGATGGGCGTTTCAATAATTTCGCCGGAAGGCTTGGCCATCAGGCCGCGCATGCCCGCGAGCTGGCGCATCTGGTCCTGGTTGCCGCGGGCGCCGGAGGTGGACATCATGTAAATGGGGTTGAAGCTCTGGTTGATCTTGGTTTTGCCGGTCTTGGGGTCCGTCACCTCGTCCGTGGAGATGGCCCGGACCATTTCAACGGACACGTCCTGCGTGGCCTTGGTCCAGACATCGACAACCTTGTTGTATTTCTCGGTGCGGGTGATGATGCCGTCCCGGTACTGGCGCTCGATGTCCTCGACTTCGGCCTTGGCCGTTTCGATGATGCCCTTCTTGGCGTCGGGAATGTGCAGATCCTTCACGCCGATGGTCACGCCGGCGCGGGTGGCGTATTCGTAGCCGAGGTCCTTGAGCCGGTCGCAGAGAATGACCGTGGCCTTGGTGCCCACGTCGCGGTAGGCGGAACCCACCAGACGGGCGATGTTCTTCTTTGTCAGCACGCAGTTGACGAGTTCAAAGGGGATGCCCCTGGGCAGGATGTCGCGCACCAGAATGCGGCCGGGCGTCGTTTCCACCAGTGCGCCGTCCATGCGCACCCTGATGCGGGCGTGCAGGGCGACGGCCCTGGCGTCGTAGGCGGCGATGACTTCCCAGGGCGCGCAGAAGACATTGCCTTCGCCCTGCTCAAAGTCGCGGTCGACGGTCATGTAATACAGGCCGAGCACGATGTCCTGGCTGGGCACGATAACCGGACTGCCGTTGGCCGGCGAGAGAATGTTGTTGGTGCTCATCATGAGCACCCGGCACTCGATCTGGGCTTCGAGGGACAGCGGCAGGTGGACGGCCATCTGGTCGCCGTCAAAGTCGGCGTTATAGGCCGAGCACACCAGCGGGTGCAACTGAATGGCCTTGCCTTCGACCAGCAGGGGCTCGAAGGCCTGGATGCCGAGGCGGTGCAGGGTCGGGGCGCGGTTGAGCATTATGGGATACTCGCGCACCACTTCCTCAAGAATGTCCCAGACGACCAGTTCTTCGCGCTCAACCATTTTCTTGGCGCTCTTGATGGTCGAGGCCAGGCCTCTTTCTTCCAGCTTGGCGTAGATGAACGGTTTGAACAGCTCCAGCGCCATCTTTTTGGGCAGGCCGCACTGGTGCAGTTTCAGCTTCGGGCCGACAACGATGACCGAACGGCCGGAATAGTCCACGCGTTTGCCCAGCAGGTTCTGGCGAAAGCGGCCCTGTTTGCCCTTGATCATGTCGGACAGCGACTTCAGCGGGCGTCCGTTGGTGCCGGTGATGGCCCGGCCGCGACGGCCGTTGTCGAACAGGGCGTCCACCGCTTCCTGCAACATGCGCTTTTCGTTGCGGATGATGATGTCCGGCGCGCCGAGTTCCATCAGGCGCTTCAAGCGGTTGTTCCGGTTGATGACCCGGCGGTACAGGTCGTTGAGGTCCGAGGTGGCGAAGCGGCCGCCGTCAAGGGGCACGAGGGGCCGCAGTTCGGGCGGAATCACCGGAATGACCTCAAGGATCATCCATTCGGGCTTGTTGCCGGACTCAAGAAAGGCCTC
>JAIRTI010000167.1 GCA_031255035.1 Desulfovibrio sp. | reverse complement strand
CTTACCGGTCTGACTATCGCGGAAGTCGAGGCCCTGCCGACGGAATAGCCGTTCCCTCCCGGAGCTTTTGTCCATAGCCCGCATGTCGCGCAGCCGGAACCCAAACTGAGGGGGTCCGGAGGCATTGTATTTTTTGTCGAAGCCAATTTGATCGCATGTGGGCTCCGCCCACACCCGCCAGGGCCTGGCCGGCCCTGGACCCGGCGATTGGGTGACTGAAGTGCTGCCCTGTTGCTGTGCGCAGTCAGAACCCAAACTGAGGGGGTCCTGGGGAAATCTTTTCGCCCGGCGGGGTCCGGGGCAGCGCCCCGGCCGCCGGAGGCATTGCCTTTCGCGGTTCTTCAGAAATTCTCATTATGATGAAGCCGGGCTTGCTTTTTTGCCCAACAGTTGTTACCCTACTTGCAGGATAAGCAGGGATTTTATGTTTACAGGAGGCAAAGCTTTATGAAAAATGTTCTTGTTGATAACGCCAAGGTAATGGCTAAAGGGCAAATCACGCTGCCCAAAGACATCCGGGAAGCGTTGGGCGTCAAAACAGGCGACAGGGTGACGCTCATCAGCCGGGATAAGCAGGTGATCATGATGAATTCCGCCGTCTGTGCCATGAAGATGTTGCAATCCTCAATGGAAGGCGAAGCGAAAAAGGCCGGACTGCGCTCGGACGAAGATGTTGTTGATCTGGTCAAGAAAATGCGTTCTGAGGAACAGGACTGATGAGGGGTCCAGGGGAAATCATTTCCCCTGGTGGGGTCCGGGGCAAAGCCCCGGCCGCCGGAGGCATTGTATTTCAAAGCTGCTCTGATCTAACGCCGCGCGATACCTCCATATTCGCGCAGATGCTCCGTAAGTCGCGGCAGGACCAGATCCGGCGTCAGCCGTTCAAGGCAGGCGAGGCCGTTCGGACAGGTGTTTTTATTACAGTGGCGGCAGGGCATGGGCATGAACTGTTCCGCGGTCACGTGGGCGTGCTCTGGGGAGGGAAAGGTCCAGCCGGGGCTGGTGGCACCCAGGATGATCAGGGTCGGCACGCCCAGGGCGACGGCCATGTGCCGGGGGGAGGAACAATTGCCGAACTGCATGGCCGCCTGTTCGATGCACCCCGCCATGGCGCGCAGGGAAAGCAGGCCGGGGGGCACGGTTACGCGCCCGGCATGGCGGCACAGAGAGCGCAGCGCCAGGATGTCGTCCTCTTCGCCGGGGCCGAAGGGCAGGAAGAAGCCCAGGTCAGGGAAGCTGTCGGCCAGATTGTCGATCACTTGGGCGTAGTATCCGGCCGGCCAGCGTCTGGTCGGATGGCGATGGGTGACGTCCAGGCTGATGAATTCTTTGGGGCGCAGGTTCAGGGAGGCGAGCAGGGCGGCGGCGGCGGTCCGCTCCTCCCCGGTCAGGAACAGCCGGGGGCGTTCGCCCTGCCAGCGGATGCCCAGAGGCGCGAGCACTCCGGCCTTGTAGGCGGCCGCGTAGCAGGGCTCGGGCCGTTGCCAGTGCGTGTACAGGGGGCGCAGATACCAGGGCGGAGGGAAGGACAGGCGCGCCCTGGCCCAGGTCCAGAAAACCACTGAACGGCAGCGCGGCAGTTGCTGAAAATCCACGACCACGTCGAATCGTTCCGAGCGCATGCCGTGGTAATAGGCCATTTCCCGCACGGGGTTGGCCAGGCGTTTTTTGTCAAGCGGCCAGACGCGGTGGATGTGCGGGTTGTTCTCCAGCATGGGCAGGCATTTTTTCTCTGTGAAGACGTGGATGTCGGCTCCTGGATAGTGGCGGGCGAGAAGCTCTATGGAAGGCGTGGCGAGAAGCACGTCCCCGATTTGCCTTAGCTGGCACACAAGAACGCGCCTGACCGAAGCCGGATCGGGAATGCCGTGGACGGGTTCGCCCGCCGGAGTGGTCGAAACTGGAATCATGTCGCAGAAGCGGCCCTTGGCAAAAGGAGTGCGGCCGGCACCCGCCCTCATGGACGGGCGAACGGGCTATGATGCCCCGAAAACCGTTCGATCACAAGCGGCCGACCTCTTCGGCGATTCTGAGACAGGTGTCCGCCTGGTTCAAGGTATACAGATGGATGCCCGGTGCCCCGCCGTCAAGGAGGCACCGTATCTGCTTGACGGCAAAGGCGATGCCGGCTTCCTTCACCGCCTCCGGGCCGCCCGCGCTGTCCGCTTCCTCAAGCGCCAGGTAGAGTTTCGCCGGTATGTTGCAGCCGCTGAGCGAGAGCACCCGTTTCAAGGCGGCAAAGCTCGGCACCGGGAGCACTCCGGGCAGAATGGGCTTGTCCACGCCCAGGGCTTTCATCTGGGCGACGTATTCAAAATATTCGCGGTGATCGAAGAAAAGCTGCGTTACCGCGAAATCGCTGCCCGCCTGGAGTTTGTTGGCCGCCTCCTTTCTGTCTTGCGCAAAGGACGCCGATTCCGGGTGCGGCGTGGGGTAGGCGGCAACGCCGATGCCGAAGTCCGGGGCCTGCTTGCGGACGAAGGAGACCAGATCGGAGGCGTAGGGGAAGGCGCAGTCTTCCCAGCGTATCTCCATGCCCTTTGGCACGTCGCCGCGCAAGGCCAGGATATTGGTGACGCCGGCCCCGGAAAGTTTGTTCAGAAAGGCGCGGATCGAGTCGCCGGTCGCGCCGACGCAGGTCAAATGCGCCATGGGAACAAGGCCGCGTTGCGCGAGGCCGGCGGTGATTTCCAGGGTGTTGTCCTGGGTGCCGCCCCCGGCGCCGTAAGTCACCGAGGCGAACAGCGGGTCCATTCTTTTCAGGCGTTCAACCGCGGCAAAAAAATTCGGCCAATTTTCCTTTTCACGGGGCGGGAAAAATTCCAGTGAATAGAAAGGACTTTTTTGCTTGATGTGATCAATGATTTTCATGGCGCCCTCGGATTCGATTTCTACAGACAGCCGGCAAGGGGCCGGCCGTGACGGATGGCTTCAACAGCAGGTGCTGTCTTATATATCAGGATAACTTGATATGTCAATCTAAGGAAACCCTGATTTGCCGGCCGGCAATTCTCATTATGAACCTTTTGCGGCCCCCCACTCGCCAACTGTGAAAGGCAATGCCTCCGGCGGCCGGGGCGCTGCCCCGGACCCCGCCGGGGGAAATGATTTCCCCCGGACCCCCTCAGTTTTGGTTCCGGCTGCGCATATCAACAGGGCAACACTCCCGTCACCCAATCGCCGGGTC
>JAIRTI010000083.1 GCA_031255035.1 Desulfovibrio sp. | reverse complement strand
GAAAGGCAATGCCTCCGGCGGCCGGGGCGCTGCCCCGGACCCCGCCGGGGGAAATGATTTCCCCCGGACCCCCTCAGTTTGGGTTCTGACTGAACGTATCAACAGGGCACAACGATCAGTCACCCAATCGCCGGGTCCAGGGCCGGCAAGGTCCTGGCGGGTGTGGGCAGAGCCCACATGCGATCAAATTGGCTTCGACAACAGAACCGCGAAAGGCCAGGCCCTGGCGGGTGTGGGCGGAGCCCACATGCGATCAAATTGGCTTCGACAAAATTATAATTGCCGCCGGCAAGATCACGGGCTGGACAAAAGGGCCGGGGCCGGGATACCAATAAAGGATGATGCGGCCCAGAGGCAACGGTTACCCGAAGAATGAACTCACGCCAGAAATATGAAGATTGCGATCCGCCGGACGCGGGAACGCGGATCGCCCCAGCGTCCGGCGCCCGGAAGCGGCTGCTGTTTTTCAGCGGCGGCAGCGCCCTGCGCGAGACGGCAAGGGAAATGGCGCAACGCGGTCTTGACACCCTGCACCTGGTGACGACCTTTGATTCCGGCGGCAGTTCCGCCGCCCTGCGCCGGGCCTTTGACATGCCGGCCGTGGGCGATCTGCGTTCCCGCGTCATGTCCCTCGCCGACACCCGTGGTCCGGGCGTCCAGGAAATATATACCCTGTTCGCCTACCGGCTGCCCAAAGAAGAGCGGCCCGAGCGGCTGACGCGGGAAATGGCGCGTCTGGTCCGGGGCAGCCACCCGCTCATCCGCCAGATCCCCGAACCCATGAGCGGCATCATCCGTGAGCATCTGGCCTGGTTCGCCACACGCATGCCGGCGGATTTTCCGCTGCCGGGCGCCAATATCGGCAACATGGTGCTTGCGGCCGGCTACCTGCGCCATAAACGCCGCCTCGGGCCGGTCATCTCACTTTTTTCGCGCATGGTGCGGGCCAGGGGCACGGTGTGTCCCATTGTTGACGGCAACGCGCATCTCGCGGTCCGTCTGGCTTCGGGCGAGGTCTTGTGCGGACAGCACCGCTTCACCGGCAAGGAAGGCCCGCCGCCGGCCTCGCCGATACGACAGATCTGGCTGACCGCCTCCCTGGACCCCGAGGACAGCTTCGCCGTCACCATCAGCCCGCGCACCGCCGCTCTGATTGAGAAGGCCCTGGCCCTTGTCTACCCGATGGGCAGTTTTTACTCCAGCCTGGTGGCCAACCTGCTGCCGGGCGGCGTGGGCCGTGCCGTAGCCGCCTGCCCCGGACCGAAAATTTTTGTTCCCAACCTCGGACACGACCCCGAACTGGCCGGGCATTCCCTGCGCCTGCAAGTTGATCGCCTTCTGGCCCCCATGCTGGCCGACGCCCCCGAGGCCCGGCCCCGGGACCTGCTCACCCATATGCTCGTGGACAACAACGAAGACGGCTACCCCGGCGGCATACCCCGTGATTTCCTGAAGGAAACAGGCGTTGAAGTCCGCTCCTTCCCGCTGGTGGCAAAGGACAAAAAGCTCATTGACGCCAGGCGGCTGACCGAGGCGCTTATTACTTAGAGCATAAAATACTTAACTATGCTGCTTGAGCATAAGAGACATATTTACCCTTGAAATAGTTTTTGACCGCGTGGGGTCTGCGCTGCTTCGACCGCAAAAAGCCGCGCAATTTTTTCACCAACTCCGGTTTTGTCCTGGCTTTGCCTGTGCGAAAAAGATTCCGTTTGACGTCCTGATTCACCAGTTCGTCAGGATTCAGTTCCGGGCTGTAAGCAGGCAGGAAAAACAACTCGATTTGTTCCTTACGGGACGCAAGCCATTTCTCAACACGAGCTGATTTATGCACAGAATGCCTGTCCACAATCAAAAAGACCTTTTGCTCCGCTTGCTGTTTGACCAGCCTCTCCAAAAAGTCCAGAAAAACAGGCACATTGAAGCGGCCTTCAAATACCATGAAACTCAGGCTCCCCTGGTTGGTTATGGCCGTGATCGCATTGCAGCCGAAACGCTTTCCGCTCATCCGTACCAGAGGTGTGATGCCCTTTTCACCCCACGTCGTCCCCGTCTGATGCGTGGAACGCAGGCCGGTTTCATCAACCCACCAAATTTTTCCCTTTGCAACAGCCGCTCGGCGTTTGACTTCCGGATACTTGTGTTCAAGCCAGTAGCGCACCTGAGCCGGATTTTGCTCCAATGCCCGTTTAGCGGGTTTTTGCGGCGTCAGTCCCCATTGCTTAAGCATGCGCCCGATCGTCCAGCGCGACAGGCGAATTTTGAAACGCCGCGCTATCAAATCTCCCACAAGGTCGCGGGTCCAAAGCAGGCCGGGCAACCGCAACTGGCCGGGGTTTTTACCCAACACGGATTTACGGATGGATGCTTCCCGCTCCTTCGTCAGCGACCCTCCGACAGGTCGCCCCTTGGCCCTGCCGCACAGCGCTTCTTCTCCTTCAAACTTGTACGCCTTTACCCACAGACATACGGAAGTGCGGGTAACTCCAAAAATCTCAGCAGCCTTGGTTTGTGTCATCTTTCCGTTGATGACGGCGTGTACCGCCTTGCGGCGGACAGCGGCCCGCGCCGAGGGAGAGAGTTTTCTACCGTCAGTGATTTCCATGCAAAAAATATAGCAGAATCAAATCGAAATGTTAACTATTTTATGCTCTGAGTAATATTCCAAGCAGCCTCTGCTTGCCTCCCGATGAATGTTCTTTCGGGGTCAGCCCAAGGTAGGCCGAAAAATCACGCCCGTTTTTGAAGTGACTTGCGTTGCCCACATGGGCGACGATTG
>JAIRTI010000071.1 GCA_031255035.1 Desulfovibrio sp. | reverse complement strand
AGTTGCTGTAGCCTTTATTGTAGGCATAGTTCCAGTCACCGATGATGAAGTCGTCGGGGTCGTCGGGGTTGCGGCCAAGGTAGGTCAGATCGGTGCGGCGCATGTGGCCGTAGATGCCTTCGAGGTTTAACACCAGGGGATCTAAAAGGTTGAACTCAAGATGCGTGCCGATCCAGTAGACGTTGGAGCGCGAATGTTTGGCCTCGACGGTGTTCACGTATTCGCCGGTGAACAGGTAATCATAGATGCCCGAGTTGGCGCCCGCAAACCCGTACAGGAACCAGGGCGTGATGTTCAGGCCGATGTCGCCGAATTCCATGGGGAGGAGCAGTCCGAAGATGTCGGATTCGTCCGCAAGGTTGTCTTTGGCAAAATCAAAACCGCTCTCCTCATCGCTGAAGTACTGGTTGAAGGGGCGAACCCACAAAGCGGAGGCGCTCATCCAGTCGGTGATGGGGGAGCTGACAATGATGCCGGCCACGTCCGAGCTGAGCACCGGCGTGCCCATGGGGGTGCTCGGCAGCATCAGCCCCTGGATGCCCATGCGCACGGACACTTCGGTGTAGGGGATGATCCAGTCAAGGTAGGCGCGTTTGGTTTCAACATTCACGCCGTCGGCGTCAAGGGAGCCGCCGCTGCCCCGGCCGGTTTTGACGCCGTCCGGCTCGTTGCCCCAATCGATGTCGCCGATTTCAAACATCAAAACGCCCTGCAAATACTCGGACGCGATGAAGTTGATCTGGGTGCGCACGCGCTGACGGGCGATAAAGTTGTCCTGCTGGCCTCTGGCGGCGTCATTGTGCACGCTGTTTTTGAAGCCGGGGTTGACCGACCAGCCAAAGGCGAAATCCCACTCGCCCTGGACCTTGACGTCAATGCCGTCGGCCCGGGCGGCCGAAAAACTGCCCGCAAGCATGACCACGGCAAATGCCAAAGCAATAATGCGTTTCATGTAGTTCCTCCTAGTTGAATTTGAAATTCATTTTGCTGAGAGGGACCTTAGCGAAATCTTTTCCCAGGTGCAAGCTTTTTTACCATTTTTTTAACTTATTTTTCACATGCTTCCGCGCCGTCAAGAAAGAGAAGGCCGTCAGGGCCGCAAGCGCCGCTTTTGCCGGTTGTCATTTTGCTGACAGATGCTCTCCCCTGCCGGGAGGCTTTACGCCAGGGGCAGCACACGCTAAAGTCGGCCCATGAATCAGCCATTGTCCTTGCGACCGATAGCCCTCCTGCCCGAGGCCCTGCGCAATCAGATAGCCGCCGGCGAGGTGGTGGAGCGCCCGGCCTCGGTCCTGAAAGAACTGGTGGAAAACAGCCTTGACGCGGGCGCCACGGAGGTCTCCGTCACCCTGGAAGACGGCGGCCTGACCCTTGTGGCTGTGCGCGACAATGGCTGCGGCATTCCCGAATCGGACCTGGACCTGGCCGTGACCCGCCACGCCACCAGCAAAGTGGCGACCTTCAGCGATCTGCTGCGCGTCGCCGGCTACGGCTTTCGCGGCGAGGCCCTGGCCAGCGTGGGTTCGGTGGCGGACATGCTGGTGCAAAGCGCCGTCCGGGGCGCCGAAGGCGCGTTCATCCGCGTGCGCCACGGCGAGATCGACGGCCGGGGGCCGGCGGCCATGTCCAGGGGCACGCTGACCGAAGTGCGCGATTTGTTCGCCAACGTGCCGGCCCGCCTGAAATTTTTGAAGAGCACGCCCACCGAACTGAAACGCTGCCGCGAACATCTTGAGCGGCTGGCCCTGGCCCGGCTTGACGTGGCCTTCAGCCTGACCGCTGTTGGCGATTCGGGCAGGGAAAGGGAGTTGCTGCGCTTCACGGCCGGGCAAACGCTGCCGGAACGTCTGACCGTGCTCTGGCCCGCGCGGGTGGCCGGGCTTTTGCTGCCTTTTGAAGGCGGGCGTCCCGGCCTTTCCGTTTCAGGCCTGATGTCGCCGCCCGAGTCCACCCAGCCCGGCGCCGACCGCATCCTGCTTTACGTGAACGGGCGGCCGGTCAACAGCCGCATTCTCCTGCAAGCCGTCCGCGAGGCCTACAAGGGCCGGCTGATCTCTCGTGAATATCCCCAGGTCCTGCTGTTTGTGGACATTGACCCGTGCGACATTGACGTGAACGTACACCCCGCCAAAAACGAAGTGCGCTTCCGCGACGAACGGGCCGTGTTCGGCACGGTCATGCACGGTCTGCGTTCGGCTCTGGCTGAACGCGAAAGCCTCGCCTTCGCCGGCGCTTCGCCGGACGCCGGATCGGGGCTGAACGGCCTGTTCGGGGACGGCGGGAAAGAATTCAGGCATCCGCCCAGACCCGCCGGCTTCTGGGGCGCTATCGACCGGACCGGGCTTCCGGATATTTCTTCGGGAGGCCACGGCGACGCCGGAAGTCAGAAGGCGCCCGGCGGCCATGACAGGCGCGGCCCGGACGAAGCCGCGTTTCACGCGGACGCCCCCCCGGCCGAAGGCGGCGGCCACGCTCCGGGTTTTGTCGACGGCGCCGGCCCCATGCTTTTCCGGTCGCGTCTGCACCAGACCCTGCGCCCGTCCTTGCTCGCCGCTGACGAAGCGGAATACGGCCCCGGCCTGCCGCCCCCAGACCCGGATATGCCGCCACCAGGCCCGGATATGCCGCCCCCAGGCCCAGACCAGGCGTCTTCCTTTGGCGAGGCCGTTTTTTCCGAAGCCGGTCCGGCCCTCCGGGACTCGCCCGGCGGCTACCCCGTGACCGTGGGCGCCCTGGTCTGCCTGGGCCAGGTGGCGGACACCTACCTGATCCTGGTGCAGGGCGACACGCTGCTTTTGCTTGACCAGCACGCGGCCCATGAGCGGGTCCTGCTGCATGAAATAGAGGGGCAGGCCGAACGGGGCGACAGCCAGCTTTTGGCCTTGCCCGTGGAAATGCCCCTGCACCCGGCCGAGCGTTCGCGCTTGCAGGAACTGTTCGGCGACCTGAGGCGCATGGGCTTCACCCTGCAAAGCCGGGGCGCGGGGCTTGACGTCAGCGGCGTGCCGCCCATGCTCGGGCGCGTCCGGGGCCTTGAACTTCTGCGCGACGTGCTGGCCGGGCGCACCGACGGAATCGACGATCTGCTGCACCTGATGGCCTGCCGTTCCGCCGTCAAGGCCGGCCAACGCCTGACGGGCGACGAGGCCGCCGGCCTCCTGCGTCGCTGGATGGCGACGCCTGACTGCCGCTTTTGCCCCCACGGCCGGCCCACGGTGATCGCCCTGGACCAGGCCGCCCTTGAAAAACTCTTCAAGCGCCGCACCGGATGAATCGCGGCGGCGATAAGCATATCAGGAGCATTTATGCGCATCATCGCCATCCCTCTCGGTCCTCTGGATACCAACTGTTACGTCGCGCATTCGGACGAGGAGGCCGTGGTCATCGACCCCGGCGGGTCTCCGGAAAAAGTCACGGCCTATCTTGACAAACACCGGCTGACCCTGACCCGTATCCTGCTCAGCCATCTGCACTTTGACCATACCTACGGCGTGGCCGCCCTGGCCGGGGCGACCGGCGCCCCGGTGCTGGCATCGCCCAAAGACGGCTTTCTGCTTGAAGGCGAAGGCGGAAAGGGCGGCATGTGGGGCCTGCCCCTTGTCGAAGCTTATACTTACGACCCTCTGACGCCGGGGCGGTACGATTTTCTGGGCCTGCCCTGGGATGTCCTGGCCACACCGGGACATACGCCCGGCGGCCTGTCCTTCTTCCTGCCGGCGGCGCGAAGCCTTTTTTCGGGGGACGCCCTGTTCCGCCGTTCCATAGGGCGTACCGATTTTCCCGGAAGCGACCATGAGCAGCTCATAGCCTCCATCAAAAATGTCCTGTTCGCCCTGCCGGACGACACCGTCGTCTATCCGGGCCACGGCGACGCGACCAGCATCGGCGACGAAAAGCGCAACAACCCCTATGTCAGCGACTTTGTCTGACAGCCGGGCGCGCGCCCCCGCGCGGCGATTTCTGATTCTCGCGTGCAGCCCCCGCGCCGGGGGCAACAGCGACGCGGCGGCGCGCCTTTTCGCCCGGAGCTTCGCCGCAACGGCCGGCGGCGAAGCCCGGACCCTTTTTCTGCGCTCGCTTCGCGTTCGCGCCTGCATCGCCTGTGGCGGCTGCGCGCGTCTGGCCCGCGACATCAAGGCGCAAAGGCCGGACTATCCCGACCGGCCGACCGCCGCCCTGGGGCTTTTCACCCGGTCCCCGGCCTTTGGCTGCCCCTTGTGTCTTGAGGACCAGAGCGCGGCCCTCCTTAAGGATCTGGCCTCGGCCTCCGGCCTCTGCCTGGTGTCCCCGGTGTATTTTTACCATCTGCCCGCCGCGCTCAAGGCCCTGGTGGACCGCCTGCAAATATTCTGGTCCTTGCGCGAGGCCGGGCTTGATGTTTTCACCGCGTCCGAACGCCCGTGCCGCGTGATCCTGATAGGGGCGAGGAAACGGGGGGACAAGCTGTTTGAAGGCAGCCTCCTTACCTTGCGGTATGCTCTGGCCGGCCTGGGCTTTTACCTGGCCGAACCCTTGCTGCTCCACGGTCTGGACGGCCCCGGCGATCTGGAGGGCGAGGCCGGGGCGCGGGAACGGGTGACAGGCTACGGCGCCCTGGCCGGCGGTTTGTCTCTCGGGGAAGCGGATGTTTGAGGGGAACGGCAAAGAGCGGGGCGCACAAGCTTTTGCCGCGCGGCTGAGGTCTCCGGTCCTGACGGCTTTGCGCCGGATTTTCGGGGAACGCCGCTGCGCCGCCTGTTCTCGGGTGTTTGACGCCGGTTCGCCTGAAGGAGCGGCGTCCGGCTTCTGTCCGGACTGTCTGGAGCAACTGCCGAGGCGGACCGGCGGCTTCTGCCCGCATTGCGGCGAGCCTTCAGCCTGGGCGGCTCTGCCCGTTTCCGACTGCGCCCATTGCCTGAAGGTCCGGCCGCCCTGGCAGTCCTTTTTCTTTCACGGATTGCACCAGGGTCTGCTGCGGCGCATGCTCATCGACCTTAAATTCCGGGATCGGCCCCAAGCGGGAGAAGCCCTGGGCGGGCTGCTGGCCTCGCATCCGGCGTGCGCGGCCCTGGAGGCCGACGCGATTGTCCCGGTGCCCCTGCACAGGGATCGGCTGCTGAGGCGCGGCTACAACCAGGCGCTTGAGATAGCCAGGCCTCTGGCCAGGCACCTGGACCTGCCCGTGCTGCCGGGACTCATCGCCAGGGCGCGGGCGACCGCGCCGCAGACCGGGGCGGACAGGGCGCTTCGCGCCCGCAACATCGCCGGCGCTTTTGCGGTCAGCGGCAAGGCGCGGGGATTGCGGATCCTGTTGCTGGACGACACCATGACCACGGGCGCGACCATGGCCGAGGCAACACGCGGCCTGCTGGCCGGGGGCGCCGCCTCGGTGATGGCGGCGGCGGTCAGCCGCGCTTCCCTGTTTTGAAAGGAAACGGAACGGGAGTTCCGGGGCGAAACATTCACGCGCGCCGGTCGAGCAGGTTCTTGATGAACGCGCCGGTCACGGAGTTCGGGTCGCGGGCGATTTTTTCGGGGGCGCCCTGAGCCACGATGAGGCCGCCGTTCTCGCCGCCGCCGGGGCCCAGGTCGATGACGTGGTCGGCGCAGGCGATCATGTCGGCGTTGTGCTCGATGACCACGACGCTTGCGCCCCGCGCCACCAGGCTGTGCAGTACGGTGATCAGCTTGCCGACCTCGTGCATGTGCAGGCCGGTGGTGGGCTCGTCAAGAATGTAGAGGGTTCCTGGCAGACTGCGCTTGCCGAGTTCCCTGGATATTTTGATGCGCTGCGCCTCCCCGCCCGAGAGGGTGGTGGCGGGCTGGCCGAGCCTGAGGTATTCGAGGCCGACTTCGTTGAGCATGGACAGGCGGCGCTCAAGGGCCGGGTAGCTTGAAAAAAAGTCGCGGGCCTGCTGCACGGTGAGATTGAGCACCTCGGCGATGTTGAGGCCCTTGTAACGCACCTCAAGGGTTTCGTGGTTGTAGCGCCGGCCGCCGCAGACATCGCACTGCACGAAGACATCCGGCAGAAAGTGCATTTCCACCCGAATCTGGCCGTCGCCGCTACAGGCTTCGCAACGGCCGCCCTTGACGTTGAAGGAGAAGCGCCCCGGCTTCCAGCCGCGCTTTTTGGCGTCGGCGGTCTGGGAGAATATCTGGCGGATTTCGTCAAAGACCTTGGTGTAGGTGGCCGGGTTCGAGCGCGGCGTGCGGCCGATGGGGGTCTGGTCGATGGCCACGATGCGCTCGATGACCTCGGCCCCTGTGATGCCGCCGATGGCACCGGGGTTTTCCACCTTGAGCCCCTGCATCAGGGCCAGGTGCTTGTACAGGGTGTCGACCACCAGGGAGCTTTTGCCCGAGCCCGAGACGCCGGTGACGCAAGTGAGCACGCCCAGGGGCACGCGGCAGGTGATGTCGCGCAGGTTGTTGGTGGTGATGTGCATGACGATAAGCTCGCCCTGGGCCTTGCGCCGCGTCTCGGGCAGGGGCACGCCCAGGTCGCCGCGCAAATATTTGGCGGTGAGGGAATTTTTGGAGCGCAGCAGGTCGGGCACGTTGCCCAGAAAGACCAGGTCGCCGCCAAGTTCGCCGGAACCGGGGCCGAGTTCGACGACGGTGTCGGCCTCGCGGATCGTGGCTTCGTCATGTTCGACCACCAGCACGGTATTGCCGCGCTTTTGCAGGTTGCGCAAAGTGCCGAGCAGGCGGGTGTTGTCGCGTGGATGCAGACCGATGGAAGGCTCGTCCAGAACATAGGTGACGCCCACGAGCCCGGAACCCAGCTGCGAGGCCAGACGGATGCGCTGGGCTTCGCCGCCGGACAGGGTGGCCATGTTCCGGCCCAGGGAAAGATACTCAAGACCGACATTGTTCATGAAGCGCAGCCGGTGGTTGAGTTCCTTGAGCAGGGGCCCGGCGATGAGTTCCTTGCGCCCGGTAAAGCGGCGCGAGGCCATCCAGTCGAGGGCGCGCTCAATGGACAGGGCGCAGAAATCCACTATGGACAGCGTGTCCACCTTTACCGAGCGGGCGACCTCGTTAAGTCTGGCGCCGTTGCAGACCGGGCAGGCGGTGTTCTGCCGGTAGCGGGAAAGCTCGTCGCGCCAGGCGTTCCCATATTGCATGCCCTTTTCAAGGATGGGCACCACGCCGGGCCAGAGGTCTTCGCTTTCAAGCGCGCCTTTTTTCTTGCGGCCGCGTATTTCCACGGACCCGCCCATCCAGTTGCGGCGCAGGGCGCTCTCTTTGCTTTCCCGAGCCACGCCGGGCGAGTCCTCGCCGTAGAAGAGGCCGTCAAGGGCATCCAGGCCATACTCGGCCAGCGGGGTCGCCAGGCTGACGCCGAAGCGCTCCGCAAAGCCCTCCATCTGGTTCCGGTAGCGTTCCAGAACCCGCTTGTTCTTCCAGGGCAGCAGCACCCCCTGACTCAGGGAAAGCCCTTTGTTGGGGGCGATGAGGGCGGGTTCGAAGTATTCAACCGTGCCAAGGCCGAGACACCTGGGGCAGGCCCCCTGGGGACTGTTGAAGGAAAAAAGCTGCGGCGAAAGCTGCGGCAGGCCCAGCTTGCACTCGGGGCAGGTGGAGGACGTGGAGTGCATGAAGGTCATGTCCGCCTCGCCCGGCTTGCCCGGAACCAGCATGACGAGATCGCCGCCGCCGTATTGCAGGGCGAGTTCGACGGAATCGGCCAGCCGGCCCCGGATGCCTTCGCGCAGAACCAGGCGGTCCACCACCAGTTCGATGCTGTGTTTCTTGTTCTTGTCCAGGGCCGGCGCGTCATCCAGCGTATGGATTTCGCCGTTCACCCGGACTCTGGCGAATCCCTGGGCCTTGAGCTTTTTGAGGCGGTCCTGGTGCGTGCCCTTCTGCAAGGTGACCAGGGGGGCCAGGAGGATGCAGCGCGAGCCTTCGCCAAGGGCGAGAATGTCGCCGATGATCTCGTCAACGGCGCGCGACTCGATGGGCCGCCCGCAGGTGGGGCAGTGCATGACCCCGAGCCGGGCGAAGAACACGCGCAAAAAGTCGTAGACCTCGGTCACCGTGCCCACGGTGGAGCGCGGGTTGCGCGTGGCCGTCTGCTGCTCCAGGGAAATGGCCGGGGAAAGCCCTTCGATCTTGTCCACATCGGGCTTGTCCATCTGGGGCAGAAACTGCCTGGCGTATGCCGAAAGGGATTCAACATAGCGCCGCTGGCCCTCGGCGTACACAAGGTCGAAAGCCAGGGTTGACTTGCCCGAACCGGAAGGCCCGCAGACCACCACCAATTCGTCGCGGGGGATATCCAGGGTCAGGTTCTTCAGATTATGCTGGCGGGCGCCTTCTATGTGGATTGAGCTCATTTCTCCATGCCTCCGGCGGGTAAAGCCCCGCCTTTCTCCGTAATCCCCCTGATCAGAAGTTCAGCGCAAGGAAGCGCCGAGGAGAGAAAGACGACGGACCTTGTGAAAGGTATCGGGAAAGGCAAAATACCCCGGCGTCGAAAAAAAGCAAGGGAAGCGCCGATTTTTCGTTTTGGCGCCGTTGCCGCGTCTTGTGCCGCGTCTTGTGCAGATCTGGGGCCGGACAAGAGCCTGGGGGTTGTGATCTAAAAAATAATACTGCAAATTTACTATATTACGAATATATACCGTGCTAACCGCTTATGGTTACAGCATTCATCTTTTTTGGGAGAGTGCTGGCTTTTTTCTAGAAACCGCGTAGGGTGTTGTTCCAGACCTTGGATGTTTTAATTCAGTAACCATTTAAAATTATAAAAGAATTTATGGCAACTCTGAAAAAACCCGCGAATCTTCCCGCTGTTGAAGTAAACCCCAATGCCGAAGTTGTGCTCGGCAAACGCTACTACCGTAAAGGGCCTGACGCCAAACCTTTTGAAAACGCCCAGGACATGTTCTGGCGCGTTGCCTCGGCCATTGCCTCCGAAGAAGGCAAGTACAAGAAATCGCCGTGGAAAGCGGCGGACCTGGCGCTGGCTTTTTACGATCTGATGACGAGCTGGCGCTTTTTGCCGAACTCGCCCACGCTCATGAACGCGGGTACCGGCCTCGGCCAGTTGTCGGCCTGCTTCGTGCTGCCGGTTGGCGACTCCATTGATGAAATTTTCGATGCGGTCAAACACGCGGCCATGATCCACAAATCCGGCGGCGGCACGGGCTTTTCCTTTTCACGGCTGCGCCCGAAGGAAAGCCGGGTGGGCTCCACCGGCGGCGTCGCCTCGGGGCCGCTGTCCTTTTTGCGCATTTTCAACACGGCCACCGAGCAGATCAAACAGGGCGGCACGCGGCGCGGGGCGAACATGGGCATTCTCCGCGTCGATCACCCGGACATCATGGAATTTATCAAGGCCAAGGAGCGCGAGGGCGAGTTCAACAACTTCAACCTGTCCGTGGCCCTGACCGAAGAGTTCATGAAGGCCGTTGAAAAGGAAGAGGAATACCCGCTTATCGCGCCGCACGTCAAAGAAGAACGCGGTCGCCTCAATGCCCGTGAAGTCTTTGAGATTCTTGTGCAAAAGGCCTGGGAAAGCGGCGATCCCGGTATTGTCTTCATTGACCGTATCAACCGCGACAACCCGACGCCGGACCAGGGCGAGATCGAATCCACCAACCCTTGCGGCGAGCAGCCTCTGTTGCCGTATGAGGCCTGCAACCTGGGCTCCGTAAACCTGGCGAAATTTTTCGTGCCGGGCAAAAGCGGCGACGAAGGCATCGACTGGGACGGCTTGCGCGAGACGATTCATCTGTCCGTGCGCTTTCTGGACAACGTCATCGACGCCTCCCGCTTCCCTTTGCGGCAAATCACCGACAAGGTGGCCCAGAACCGCAAAATCGGGCTCGGGGTCATGGGCTGGGCCGACCTGCTCTTCCTGATGCGCATACCGTACAACAGCCAGGAAGCCATCCTGCTGGCCGAAAAGGTCATGGGCTTCGTGCGGGAGGAAGGCCGGGCCGCCTCCAAGAACCTGGCCAGGGAGCGCGGCCCCTTCCCCGCTTACGAAACATCGATATTCGCCAAAAAGGAACAGGGGCCGTTCCGCAACGCCACGGTGACGACCATTGCGCCCACCGGCACCTTGTCGATCATCGCCGGCTGCTCGTCCGGCATTGAGCCGCTGTTCGCCTTGTGCTTCTCGCGCAACGTCATGGACGGCGAGCGGCTGGTCGAGGTCAACCCCTATTTCGAGCAGGCCCTGAAAGACGCCGACTGCCACAGCAAAAAACTGATGGACACCGTGGCCGCCAAAGGCAGCATCGCCGGCCTGGATCACCTGCCCGAGGAACTGCGCAAGGTTTTTGTCACGGCCATGGATATCGAGGCCCTGTGGCACCTGCGCCAGCAGGCCGCGTTCCAGGCCCACACCGACAACGCCGTGTCCAAGACGGTCAACCTGCCCAATTCGGCCACGGTTGACGACATCCGCCGCGTCTACTGGATGGCCTATGAAATGGGCTGCAAGGGCGTCACCGTCTACCGCGACGGCTGCAAGAGCGTGCAGGTGCTGTGCACCGGCGAAGGCGGGAACAAAGAGCTTCAAAAGGACAAGCGCGTCGTCCGCGAGCGGCCGGACCTTGTCTACGGCTTCACCCAGAAGGTGCGCACCGGACACGGCATCATGTACGTGACCATCAATGAAATGGACGGCAAGCCCTTTGAGGCTTTCGCCACCATCGGCAAGTCGGGGCGCTCCACCACGGCCAAGGCCGAGGCCATCGGCCGTCTGGTGTCCCTGGCCTTGCGCTCGGGCATTGAGGTGAACAAGATCGTCCAGCAGATCAAGGGGATAGGCGGCGAAGCCCAGGTGTTCCAGCCCGGCAAGCAGGGCCAGGTGCAGTCCATACCGGACGGCATCGCCTGGGTGCTGGAAAACCGCTACCTCAAGTCGAAAAAATCCGTACACGACGCCAACGGCCTGGGCGCGCAGCATTGCCCCGAATGCGACGAACTCCTGGTCTTCCAGGAAGGCTGCCTTATCTGCCCGGCCTGCGCCTATACCAAGTGCGGCTGACGCCAAAAAATAACAGCACCGCAAAAAATGGCCGATTTTGCCGTTCAAGGGCAAAATCGGCCTTGTCACGTCTTGTCCGGAACGACAAAACGGGCCGTGCTTATTCGTCAGGCAGCAGCCACCGGCACAACAGTTCGTGCTCGTTATTCTCAAGCGTCAGTTGCGAGAGCTTGCACAGGGCGTCGGCGCTCTGGGCGAAGGCCCGGCAAAGGGCCATGGGCTCAA
>JAIRTI010000043.1 GCA_031255035.1 Desulfovibrio sp. | reverse complement strand
CCCCTGCCGGATGATGAGGTCGCGGCCGACGACGGCCGGGCGCTTCCCGACCAGGACGACGCCTTTATGGTCAAGGAAGGGAAGGGGCTCAACCTGAAGGGCGTGGCCGACGCCCTGTGTTCGCCGCCGTCCGCAATCTTGCAGCCGCTTATCCTGCACAACGGCACCTTTATCAGTTACACCAGCGAAGGCGAGGTGCTGCTTTCCCTCAAAATCGTCGAAGGCCGTTTTATTCCCGGCGCGAGCGATGAAAACCTTTTTCTTTCCGCCTCTTTCGATCTGCCGGGGGCCGATCTGGGCGTTGACTTTTCCCTGGCCGCCCGCTTGGGCTGTGACGGCATCCCGGCCACGGGCACGCTGTCCGGCAGGCTGAACATGTCCCCGCCGGGCAGCCGCAGCGTCAAAGGCTCTTTTGTCACGGGTTTTACCTGGGATGCCGACGGCAAACACGTCTCTCTGCCGGATTTTCTTTTTGAAGCCGAAGGGGACAAGCTGGGCGCGGATCTGCGGGTTGACATGGCTGCGGCTGAGTGCGCGGGACGGGTGACGCTGCACACCCTGAACCTGCCGCGCTGGTTTAAGTGGGCCAGAGCGGTGCCGCCCGGCCTGCAACAGGCCCTAAGCTCCCTGACCGGCGGCTTCGATCTGGAGCTGACGCCCCGCAAAGCCGAGGCCCATAATCTCGAAGGCGTAGCCGGACCGTTGCGTATCAAGGCTTACGTGGGCGCTCCGGATTTGAGCGCGCCTGTGGTCGTGGTGCGCGCCGAAGTGGCCGACAAGCCCGATCTGGACGTTGTTTTTCCCTTTCTCGGCGTCGCCGGCCGCTACCTCCCCTCCATTGCCGCGCCGGCTTTTGATCATCCGCCGCTGGCCCCCTATCCTGAATACCCTCCGGTTCCGTATGACCCCGGCCCCAGCCGGGTTGGCTACGACATCAATATAACGGCGCCTGCCGCCCTGATTCACGGCGTCCGGACCGAGTCGCTGTTCGTGCGCGTTTTTCCCCATATGCTCGGGCCGGTTGAAAAGACGCGGGTGAGCATCCGGGCGGACAAGGCGCTGGAGGGCAAGGTTGAAGGATACCTCGACATCGACCGCAACAGCATCCTCATGCATTACGACGCCAAAGACATGGAACTGGCCGGGCTGCCGGAAAACCGGGACGGCAAGGTCAAGGTCGCGGGCCGGGTCACGGGGCGCTGCGATATCGACATGCCCATGAACGCCGACGGCAGGATTGTTGACGATTGGCCCATCAGGCTCGACGCCGCCGTCCGCGATCTGACCGTGAACGGCGTCTTCCGGGGCGAAGACTGGAAAATGGGGGCGGCCGGGGCGGCCATCAAGGGGGCCGGGTCCATCCACGCGGTGCTTGAAGAAGGCGTGCGCTTTGAAGGCAAGTGGGACATGACGGCCAACGGCATTGCCAGTTCCTGGAACCCCAGGGGGCAGGAAGAGGTGACCGGCCTGTACGAAGGCGGACTCTTCTGGCCGCCGATTTTCGGCGGTCCACCGCCGGCTTCGGGGTCGCGTCTTGTGGAGAAAAAAGGGGTCGAGCGCGTGGCCGGAACCTTGACCGCGCAGGGCAGCGTCACCAGTCCGCTGGGGCACTATCTGGCGCCGATCAAGGGTAAAATGAAGGCGGATTTTGAATGGATACCCCACGGCGAGCGCATCGGCCTGAAAAATGCCGTCTTTGAAGGCTTGGGCAGCTATGCCGAGGGCAGCCTTGACATCGATTTTTCCGGCAAGGAAACCCTGGTTCGGGCCGAAGCCGCCTTTAAAAGCAATCCCCAGGCCCTCTTTGCCGCCTGGAGCATGCGCTTTCCCTCCTGGCTGAGGCCGCCCCAGTTCCTGACAGGCAAATGCGACATCAGCGCCGACGACAGCAGCCTGCATTTTGCCAACATCAAGGTCGAAATGGACGGAGCGCCGGTGACCGGGGAAATCACCCGCCGCCGCAATCCGGCCGTGCAAGACACGGCGCGGACGAAAAGCGACGATCCGGGAAACTGGACCGTGCGCCTGAACGCCGAGCACCTGGACATTGAAAACATTTTCCCGCCCGATCCCCCCGACCTGCCCGTGACGCCCAAATCCGAAAGGCCCTGGGATCTGACCGTGCTCAAAGGCCTTGTTCTGGACGGGCGGATTTTTTTAAGTAAGGCGAAAAAAGGCAAGCTTTCCTTTGACAAAACCCAGGTCACCATCGCCGTGCAGCGGGACCGCTTTTCCGTGGAGTGCCAGACCGACGCCTTTTACAACGGCACAAGCACCACGATCCTTCAGGGAACCATCGTGCCCGAGCGTTCGCAAGTCATTTTGCGCAAGGGCCTGACCCAGATACAAAAGGTGTCGCTCGGGGAATTGCTCTATGATTACACCGGTGAACGCTCCTACGCGGGCACGGCCGAACTGGTGGCGGACATATCCGGCGTGCTGGGCTGCGACGCGGATTTCCCCGCCAAGCTTTCCGGGAGTTGGAGCATGATCATCAAAGACGGCCTCTATCCCGGTTTTCTCACCAGCGAGGACTCCACGCTGCGCAACACCTTTTCCCTGGCTTCGGCCAGCGGCCCCCTGGACAAAGGCGTATTGCGCTCCGAGAATTTCCGGCTGTCCGGCGCTATGATTGACATGAACGGCGGCGGATGGTTCGATTTGAACAACCGGACCATGGACATCGAACTGAGCGCCACCTTTGCCAAAGTGCCGACCGTGCCGGTCCGCTATTACGGCAGCGTGTCCGCCCCGCGCATGCGGGTGCGCGGCGTGGACATGGTGGTGGAGACGGTGCAGGCCGCCGGTTTTACCGTGTTCGGGCTGGTCAGGAGCGTGCTCGAATTGCCGGGCATGGCCGTGCAGGGC
>JAIRTI010000289.1 GCA_031255035.1 Desulfovibrio sp. | reverse complement strand
ATTTTATTCTCGGCCTGAACCTCATTGCCGCCACGGGCACGGCCAAGGTGTTCAACCTGGCTTCCAACATCAGCAGCCTTTTTGTCTTTCTGCTCAACGGCAAAGTGTATTTTTTCGTGGCCGTGCCCATGGCTCTGGCTAACATGACCGGCAACATACTGGGCAGCCGCATGGCCCTGCGCGGCGGACCCAAAATCGTCCGGCGCATGCTCCTGTTCTCGCTCAGCCTGCTGTTTGTGTCGCTGATCTGGCGATATTATAATTAAGCAAGCGCTGCCCCCCGGCCGCCGGAGGCATTGCCTTTCAAAGTTAATCCGCTATAGCTCAGGGATTTTCAGGTCCGGCCTTTAAGCACTTCGCTTACGTTGAGCCCCGCCATTTCGCGGCCTTCTTGCTTTTCGGCGAAATAGCGGCTGGCCAGGGCCAGTTGGCTTTCCTTGGTGCTGACTTTGCCGTCAAGCTTGGCGGCCAGCACATAGCTGAGGACTTCGCCGAACTCGGGGCCCGGCGTCCTGCCGAGGGACCGCAGGTCGTCGCCGGTGATATCCACGGTCACGTCTTTCAACCGGGTGAGGAAGAGCGAAATATCCTGGCCGATATTGTGTTCCTGGCCGTGGCGGGCCATGAGGTAGAGCAGTCCTTCAATGTCGACGGGCCGAAGGATTTCATAGAGGACGCTCATGGGGACGCCGCCTTCGCGCCGCAAGGCGGCCATCTGGCCCGAGGCGCGCCGGCTTTTTTCGCGCAGGGTGAGAAAATCCGTCTTGGCGCGCTCGATAAAGCCCAGCCTGTCGAGCAGGGAGGCGACTTCGGGGTATTTGGCGTTATCGGTCAGGCCGAGCAGGTACACCATCCAGGCGCGCGGCAGCGGGTCTTTGTAGAGCAGGCGGTACCAGGCCAGAACCTCGTCAATGCTGGTGACGAGGATGTCTTTGTTCGGCGTGAGTTTCAACTGCGGGTGTATTATGCGCAGCAGGTTCCAGCTGTCCATGCGCCTGATGCAGGCCGGCACGTCCTTTTCGTCGAACACGTGTTTGAGTTCGTTGAAAAGCCGCGAGCCGGACAGTTTGTCCAGCATGCCCAGGGACAGGGCGTTTTTGATGAGCCGTTCGGTCTGCGCGCCGACGCGGAACTCAAAACGGCGTTCAAAGCGAACGGCCCGAAGGATGCGCGTCGGGTCTTCCACAAAACTCAGGGAATGCAGCACGGCAATGGAGCGTTCCTTCATATCCCGCTGGGCACCGAAGGGGTCGATGAGCGTCCCGAAGTGCTCGGCGTTGAGCTGGATGGCCAGGGCGTTGATGGTGAAGTCCCGGCGGTACAGATCCATTTTGATGGAGGAAAGCTCCACCGTGGGCAGGGCCGCCGGATATTCGTAGTATTCCAGGCGGGCCGTGGCTACGTCCAGATGCTGTTCGTTCCCCTTGCCGTCCCGGTAAAACACGATGGCCGTCTTGAATTTCTGATGCGGCCTGACCTTGCCGCCCAGGCGCGTGGCCAGTTCCTCGGCAAAGTGGATGCCGTCACCCTCGACGCTGAGGTCGATATCGAGGTTCGAACGCTTGAGGATCAGATCGCGCACAAAGCCGCCCACCGCATACACCGGCATGCCGATTTCATCGCCCAGCCTGCCGGCTTCCTCCATGATGCCCACCAACTCTTCGGGAAGCTGGTTGTGCAGCAGGGAAGCGACGTTGCGCGCCCTGTGTTCCCGAGACAGCGGCGTGCCTTCGGGAATGTGCAGGGTGTCGTCGACCAGCAGCCGGATGACGTCGGTGCGCGTCAGCACGCCGACCACGTCTCCCTGTTCGACCACGGGGATCAGCCGTTGGCGCTGCTTGAGAATGATTTCCATGGCGGCGTAGAGGTCCGCTTCCGGATCGAGCGTACTGACGCTGCGCTGCATGTATTCCGTTACCGGCAGATGCCCAAGCTTGTGGGCGCCGGCGCGGGCGGCCGTGTGCTGCTCTATCAGGCCGATGGCGCGGCCCTTTTCGGCGGACAGCACGGGTATGGCTTTGAGTCCGTAACGGTTCATCAGTTCTTCCGCCTGGCCGATGCTCATCTGCTCGTCGGCGCAGATGGCCGGTGAGGTCATGTGGCGGCCGACGCTCATCTGCGGGGTGATGATGGAGACGAGAAAGGCGAGCAGTTCGCTGCGAATCTCGGCCAGGGGCTTCTGCTTGATGCTGGCGGACGCCGCGAAGCTGTGCCCGCCGCCGCCGAAAGAGCCGCAGATCATGCCCACGTCCACATCCGGCGCCTTGCTGCGGGCGATCATGTGTACCCTGTCACCCATGGCGGCGAGAACGAAAATGATCTTGATGTTCTCCATGTCGATGAGCTTGTGCACCAGGGAGGCCACATCGCCCATGAAGTCATCCAGAACGACCTCGGTGACGGTTATGGGTATGCCCTGGATGGTGTGCGTCACGGCATTGCGCAGCATGTCGTCCAGCACGTGGATCTGTTCACGGGTAAAGTCCGTGCTCAACAATTCGGCAATGGTTTCAAGGTCCATGCCGTAGCCGCGGAGATAGGCGGCGGCTTCGAAATCGTTCCCGGTCGTGGACGTAAAGGTGAAGGAACCGGTGTCTTCATAGATGCCGAGGCCCATCATCGTCGCTTCGTCCCTGGTCAGGGCGATGCCGCGCTCCTGGATGATGAGCGTGATGATGCTGGTGCAGGAGCCCCAGGCTTTGACCACCTTGAGCGCGGCGGGCAGGTCGTTGTCGGAATCCGGGTGGTGGTCGTAGACGTGAATGACCAGGCCGGGGTTGGCGAGGATGTCGCGAACGTGCTCGATGCGGCTTTCCTGGTGGGTGTCCACCACGACCAGCAGATCGACCTCGGAAAAGTCGCATTCCCTGGGCTGGCGCAGGTTGAAAAGATAGGCGATGCTGTCGGAAAAAAGGTGGGAGCCCTGGCGCTCCAGCATGGTCGGCGCGATCAGCACGGCGTCGGGGTACAGTTTGCCCGCCGCCACCATGGCCGCGAGGGCGTCGTAGTCGGCGTTCATGTGGCCGGTGATGACCGTTTTCGGGCGAACTATGTCCGGCATGGCGGCCTAAAGGAGCGAAAGGCGCTCTTCGCGGCGGCTGGTATGGGCCACGAGCGCCGAGCGGGTGAAGAGTTCCAGGGGCAGGGCTTCAAGAAAGCGCGACGGCCTGAGGCGCAGTTCGCGCCCGTACAGAGAGCGCCTTTCCGCGTGCGAGAGGTACAGATAATCCCTGGCTCTGGTCATGCCGACGTACAACAGGCGGCGCTCTTCGGCCAGGGCGTTCAGGCCGGCCTGTTTTTCCGGAAGTTTGCCGGTGAGCAGCTCCGGCCCGGCAAAGGGCAGCAGCCCGTCTTCAAGGGCGGGCAGAAACACGGTGCGGAATTCCAGCCCCTTGGCGGCGTGAAGGCTCAGTACCTGGACTTTTTCGCCCTTGGCGCGGACGCGTTCCAATTCGTTCTTCAGGTTTATCCAGGTGATCAGTCCGGCCCAGCCGCCGTTGGCGTCATAGGCTCTGACCAGCGAGTGGAACGGCGCCGAGGCCCAGAAGGCTTCATCAAAAGGCGGGCAGGAGACCAGGTAGGCGGCCACGCCAAGCGGCCCGTTGGCGAAAATCTTGTCGGGGCACTCCGGGACGACGGCCTCGTCCGGGATTTCGGACGGGGCGATGCCGAGCATGCGCCCGGCGGCGCGGATGATGATGTCCACGCGCTCGTCCTCCCAAAAGACGTCCGCGGCCGGCTCCGAAACCGGAATTCCCTTCCGGGCCAGAGCTTTTCTGTAGACGGAGGCCAGGGCGTGGGCGCGCACCAGAATCGCGATGTCGCCGGGGCTGTGATCGGCCCCGGGGCCGTCATTGCCGTGTTTTTTGTTCCGGGAGGCGCTGTCGGCGTCGTCCAGGCTGTGGCTCCCGGTGCCGCGCAGTCGGGCCGCGCGTTCGGCCACCCATATGGCTTCGGCGTCGGCCGACGGGGCCGCGAACAGGGACATGAGCGCGGGTTCCCGGCGCAGGGCCTGAAGGGAGACGGGCGCCGGCGCCCCGGCCTCGGCGGCGGCCGCCGCCGGCAGGGCGCCGGAGGCGTCGACGATTCCCTTGCGGGAACGGTAGTTCGCCAAAAGCGAGATCACGTCCAGGTTGGGCCATGATTGACGGAAGAAGTCCAGGCAATCGCCGTGGGCGCCGCGAAAGCCGTAGATGGATTGACAGGGATCGCCGATGCCGAAAAAGCCGTCCCCGGAGGCCGAAAGCAGGGAGCGCACCAGGCCGAGTTGCAGAGGCGACAGGTCCTGGATCTCGTCGACAAGCACATGGGTCCAGGGAGATTTGAAAAGGCCGC
>JAIRTI010000226.1 GCA_031255035.1 Desulfovibrio sp. | reverse complement strand
CGGGGGAAATCATTTCCCCCGGCGGGGTCCGGGGCAGCGCCCCGGCCGCCGGAGGCATTGCCTTTCACAGTTGGCGCATGGGGGGCCGCAAAAAGGCTCATAATGAGAATTGCCGGCTTCCTTAAATCAGTGTTGCCCACATTTCACGAACAAGATATTGGATCAGTGTTTCCTTTGCTTCATCGGCTTCCATCTCTTTCACTTTTCAGCGCCGAGGCGGCCATGCTCAACAGATTGTACTGAGACCCCGCGTTTGGGGACACGGCGTGTTCCCATGGCGCGACTGTTTCATACGGCCATGGCGCAACGGCCTTATACCCGCCGTTATTCCTCTGAATAAGCCGCCTGTATGGAGCAGCCGCCCGTTTGCCCGCCGGTTTACATTGACGCGACGACACGGCTCTGGTCCGCACAGGAGGTTTTATGAAACGGTTGCGTATGCTTTTCTCACTGCTTCTTTTCCTTATGGTTTTGTCCGTGACGGCGGCTGTGGCGGCCGAAACGGACGCTTTCGGCGATCTCAAGGGCAACCTGGATATCGCCGGCGGCACCGCGCATATCCCGGTCATGAAGGCAGCCGCCAAAAACATCATGGAGGCCAACCCGGCCATCCGCATCACCATTGCCGGGGGCGGCTCCGGCGTGGGCGTCCAGAAGGTGGGCGAGGGGCTGGTGCAGATCGGCAATACCGGCCGCGCCCTCAAGGAAGGCGAAATCCGGAAATACGGCCTGGTGAGCTGGCCCTTCGCCATTGACGGCGTTGTGGCCGTCGTCAACCCGACAAACCCGGTGGACGCCCTGAGCAGACAGCAACTCAAAGATATCTACGCGGGCAAGATTAACAACTGGAAGGAAGTCGGCGGGGCCGACGCCGCCATTTCCCTCTATATCAGGGAAGACGGCAGCGGCACGCGCGAAACCTTTGAGGAACGCGCCCTCGACAAAGGCCAGGCCGCTGGGAAAAGCAACGTGGTCAGTTCCAACGGCGCCATGAAAACCGCCGTCGCCCAGGACGGAAACGCCATCGGCTACGTGGGCATCGGCCACCTGGACGCCGCCATCAAAGGCCTGATCCTGGACGGCATGATCCCCTCGCAGGCAAACGCCAAAAGCGGCGTCTACAGCATCACCCGCCTTTTGTACATGAACACCAAAGGCCGGCCCGAAGGGCTGACCAAAGCCTTTATCGACTATATCTATTCCCCGGCCGGAGACGCCATCATCACCCAGGCGGGATATATTCCGACGGGCAGGCAGTAACGGACGTGCGCGGCCTCAGTTTACGGGAGGGCCCTGTGGCCCTCCCGGCCCTTCTGGCGGCGGGCGTCTCCCTGTGCGCCATAGTTCTTCTGGTTGCCATGATCCTGATTTTCGCCGCTCCGGCCTTTGTGCGCCAGGGCGGGGGAGGCCCTTTCTCCTGGACGTGGCAGCCCTATCAAGGGCGCTTCGGCATCCTGTCCATGCTTGCCGGTTCCGTCATTCTGTCGGCGTCGGCCCTGGCCCTGGCCTGGCCCCTGTCTCTGGGCCTGTGCGCCTGGACCCTCACATCCCCCCGCTCCCTTTTGGCGAACGCGCTTCAAAGCTGCGTCCGTCTGATGACGGCGGTGCCCACCGTGGTCTACGGCTTTGCCGCCATCTTTCTGATAACCCCGTTGGTCAGGTCCGGGCTCGGCGGCTCGGGCTTTTGCTGGCTCGCGGCCGCCCTGGTGCTGGCCCTGCTGATTGTGCCGACCATGACGCTTATTCTGGAAGCCGGGCTCAGGCCCAGGCTTGAAAAATTGTGCCCCTGGGGCATGGCGCTCGGCATGAGCCACATGGAACTGCTGTATTTTTTCGTGTTTCCTCAATCACGAAAAACGCTGCTCGCCGCCGGCCTGCTCGGCATCGGACGCGCCTTCGGCGACACGCTCATACCGCTGATGCTGGCGGGCAACGCCCCCCGGCTTCCCGAAGGGCCTGGCGACAGCCTGCGCACCCTGACGGCGCACATGGCCCTGGTCACGGCCAACGAGGTCGGCGGCGCGGCCTATGATTCGCTTTTTGTCGCGGGAGCGCTGCTTCTCTGCATCACCGCCGCCGTCAGCCTGGGCTTGCGCCGACTGCGCCCCGGCGGTCAAGACGGCCCAGACGGTCAAAACGGCCAAGGGAGGGCGCCATAATGCGCCCCTTCGGCTTTCGCCTGCTCCGCATGGGCGCGCCCGTGGCGGCGCTGTTTTTTTTCTTCTGCGCGGCCGGGCTCCTGTCTTTTTTGACGGCAAAGGGCCTGCCTTCCCTTGGCGGCGGGCTGTTTTTCGGGGATACGCCGATCTTTGACGCCATATTGGGCAGGCAGCCGGTCTGGGACGGGCTCTGGCCCGCTTTTGCCGGCAGCCTCTGCCTGGTGGCGCTGACCCTCTGCCTTTCCCTGTTCCCCGGCGTGGGCTGCGGCGTATATCTTGCCGAATACGCCTCCCCCCGGACCAGGGCCCTGGCCGGCGCCGCCATTGACATGCTCGCCGGCACGCCGTCCATCGTTATGGGTCTGTTCGGCTTCACCCTTATCCTCTTCCTGCGGCGCGCCTTCATGCCCGAGGCCAATACCTGCCTGCTGCTCGCGGCCGGATGCCTCGCCCTGCTGGTTCTGCCGGTTTTGATCGTCAGCACGCGCGAGGCCCTGGAGGCGGTCCCCGGCGACTTGAGAATAACGTCCATATCCCTTGGCCTTGGAAGGGAACAGCGCATCCGCCACGTGCTGCTGCCTTCGGCGGCGCCCGGTATTTTGGGCGGCGTTATCCTCGCCCTGGGGCGCTCGGCCGAAGACACCGCCGTGATTATGCTCACGGGGGCCGTCGCCAATGCCGGCCTGCCGGCGGGCATCCTGGCGAAATTCGAGGCCCTGCCCTTTGCCGTTTTCTATACCACGGCGCAATATCAAGCGCAGGACGAGCTTCAGCGCGTTTTCGGCGCCGCGCTTACGCTTCTGGCCCTTTCCGGAGGATTGATATTGGCGGCGCGCTTCATGCAGAGCCGCTACCGACGCCGATGGCAAGGAGGCAGGCCATGAGCGCCACGGTTTCAATCTCGGACCTTTCCGTCTCTTTTTTCAGCCGCAAGGCGCTCTGCAACGTCAGCGCCTTTTTCCCGTCCGGGGCGATTTCGGTCTTGATTGGCCGTTCCGGTTCCGGAAAAACCACGCTCCTGCGGGCCATCAACCGCCTGAACGAGGAATTCCCCGGCTGCGTGACAACCGGGTCGGTGCGCCTTGATTTCGGCGAAGGCGAGTTCGACATCTATGGCGAAAGCCGCCAACAGGAGCGCGCGCTTTCCGCGCTTCGCCTGCGCGCCGGCATGCTGTTCCAGGCGCCCAACTGTTTTCCGGTCAGCGTCTACCGCAATATCGCCATGCCCCTGTCCCTGGCCGGGGGAGCGCCTTCAGCGAAAATCCCCGAAATAGCGCGCTCCTCCCTTGAGGCCGTGGGCCTGTGGAACGAAGTCAAAGACCGGCTGGACAGTCCGGCGGAGCGGCTTTCCGGCGGCCAGCAGCAACGTCTGTGCCTTGCGCGTGTGCTCGCCCTGCGGCCCGCCATCCTCCTGCTGGATGAACCGACGGCCTCGCTGGACGTACACGCCGCCGGAGAAATCGAAGAGCTTTTAACAGGGCTTGCCGCGCGCTATACCATCATCATGGTCTCCCATGAACTGCGCCAGGCGCGGCGCGTAGCCGACCGGACGCTGATTTGCGATGGCGGGCGCATCGTCGGCCTTGTCGAGGATAATGCCGGGTTGGACGAGGACACCCTCGCCGAGTTTCTGCATTCGCCGCATGACCCGCTATTATAAAACAGCGCCAAGCGGCGCGGAAAGTACACAGCAATTCTCATTTTGATGAAGCCGGCCAGTTTGCATGTGGGCTCCGCCCACAGCGCCAGGCCGCCGGCTCCAGCTTCGTACCTGACCCATTCGCCAACTGTGAAAGGC
>JAIRTI010000216.1 GCA_031255035.1 Desulfovibrio sp. | reverse complement strand
GTGTAGGTGTAGGCTTGTTCCTTGTCCGCATGGATGACTTTGCAGGCTTCGGCAACGCCGGGGCTGTAAGCCATGGACAGGTCTTTCTGATTGCGGCACGGTTTCACCGGCATGACTTCAATCTTGCCGGGGCGGACCTTGGAATGGTAGTCAAGCGCCTCTTGCGGCGTGAATAGGGGCATAGTGCTTCTCCTTTCTGGGTTACAGAACCTTAAGTAACCAAAGACTTAAGAAAGCGCTGAATAAAACGCCCCTGCCATACAAGCAGATTACATATGCCGCATGGCCGAGATAGAAGCGCTTTATTCAGCGCTTCCTTAATATCTTGTTCGTGGAGTCTGGGCAACACCCGGGAAGCGCTATTTTTCGTTTTGGCTGGGCGCAAGGCTTTTCAGAGCATTTCACATATGAAACGCTCCGCAAGGATTTGTCCGCAAATCCTTGCCGCGAAACAGGAGCGGGCGGGCGCCGCCCGCCGTAAGCGAACTGTTTCAAGCGTTAATTGCTATAGAAGGGGGGCTGGACTCCTTGGTCCCGCCCCCCTTCAAAAAAGCCGCGGCAACGGCGCCAAAATGAAAAATCAGCGCTTCTTTAACGCCGCTCTTTCAACAACGCCGCTCTTTCAACAACGCCGCTCTTTCAACGCGGCGGTCACTCCAGCCCCACCGCCTTGAGGTCGGGCTGGACGTAGAGATCGCCGCCGCAGGCGTCGTTGATCACCAGAAGCGGAAACTCCTTGACTTTCAGCTCCCTGATGGCCTCTGTGCCCAGATCGTCAAAAGCCACGACCCTGGCGGCCTCGATGCGCATGGAAATCAGGGCGCCGGCGCCGCCCGTGGCCCCGAAGTACACGCCTCCGTGGTCCTTGAGGGCCTGTTTGACCGCTTCGTCGCGTTTGCCCTTGCCGATGCTGGCCTTGGCGCCAAGGCTGTGCAGGCGCGGCGCGTAGGAATCCATGCGGTAGCTGGTGGTGGGGCCGGCCGAGCCGATGGGGCGCCCCTCGGGCGCGGGCGCGGGGCCGACATAATAGATGACGGCCCCCTTGAGCGGAAAGGGCAGTTCCTTGCCGGCGTCGAGAAGGTCTATCAGGCGCTTGTGGGCCGCGTCCCTGGCCGTGTAGATGATGCCGGTAAGATACACGACGTCGCCGGCGCGCAGCTTTCTCGCGTCTCCGTCGGAGAGCGGGGCGTTAAGATGATATTCGGCCATCAGAGTTCCACCTCCTCGTGCCGCGTGGAGTGGCACTGAACGTTCACCGCCAGGGGAAGGCTGGCGATATGGCATGGGGAAACGGCTATTTTCACGTCCAGCGAGGTGGTCGTGCCGCCAAGCCCCATGGGACCTATGCCCAGTTTGTTGATCTCGGCCAGCAACTCTTTTTCCATGGCGTCGAGTTTGGGGTCCGGATTGCTGTCTCCGAGTTTTCGCATCAGGGCCTTTTTGGCGAGAATCGGCGCATAGTCAAAGGTGCCGCCGATGCCGACGCCGATGACCGTCGGCGGACAGGGGTTGGGCCCGGCTTCGGCCACGCGCTGGAGCACGAATTTTTTGATGCCCTCCCAGCCCTGGGCCGGGACCAGCATGGTCACGCGGCTCATGTTCTCGCTGCCGCCGCCCTTGGCCATGAAGGCTATTTTCAGCCCGTCGCCCGGCACGACGTCAAAATGGATCACCGCCGGGGTGTTGTCTTTGGTGTTGGCCCTGCTGAAGGGATCGCACACGGATTTGCGGAGCTTGCCTTCCTCATAGCCTTTTCTGACGCCGGCATTGATGGCGTCACGAATGTTCAGGCCCTCCAGGCGCAGGTCCTGGCCCATTTCCACAAAGAACACGGCAAGGCCCGTATCCTGGCACAGAGGAAGGCCGGATTCGGCAGCCAGCTTGTAGTTTTCGGTAAGTTGACGGAAGATTTCCTTCGCGGCGGCACCGCTTTCCCCGGCGGCGCAATGCGCAAAGCTTTTTTGCACATCCTCAGGCAAGTAGCGGTTGGCGTGCACGCACATGGCGGCAACCGCGTCCACTATGCGTTCGGTGTTGAGGGTTCGCACGATCTATCCCCTTTTGAATATGCGTTTAAGGGCGTGAACGCCCAGTTTACGACGAAGAAAACCCAACTGGTTCTGGAGCGGCAGGTTTTTCGGGCAGACATCCTCGCAGCCGAGAAGGCCCATGCAGCCGAAGATGCCGAAGTCGGCGCCGATCACCTCGAAATACTGCTCGTCGCTGCGCTCGTCGCGCGGGTCGATCATGAAGCGGGCCACGCGGTTGAGCGCGGCCGCGCCCATGAAGTCGGGGCGCAGACGGGCCGTGCCGCAGGCGGCCACGCAGCAGCCGCATTCGATACAGCGTTCGAGTTCGTAAATCTCCTCGGCCACGGCGTTGTCCATGCGCTCCTCTTCCTTGGTGGGGTCCACTTCCCGAGAGGTGTGCACCCAGGATTCGGTTTTCTGATACATCTCGCGGAACCAGATGCCGGTGTCCACGGACAAGTCGCCGATCAGTTTGTACACGGGCAGCGGATGCAGAGAGATTTTGTCGGGCATGGTTTTGATCTGCGTCTGGCAGGCAAGGCCGGGGCGGCCGTTGATGACCATGGCGCAGGAACCGCAGATGCCAGCGCGGCAGCAAAAGTCGAATATCAGCGAGGGGTCCTGTTCTTCGCGAAGGCGGTTCAGGGCGATGAACAGGGTCATGTTGGTGGTTTCTTCAAGAAAATAGCTCTGCATATGCGGCACGGACGCCGTATCGAGCGGGTTGTACCTGAAGATTTCAAAGTGAATGCGTCTTCCCATGCTTTCCTCCGGGTAGAGCGGAATCGTTTGGAATGTTCGGGGCGATCGGGCAGGGGCCGCGTTTCGCCACCGTGGGGCGGGCGCTTTTCACGCCTGAGCCTGTTCGCCTTTTTTGATCGTCCTGGCGGCGACCATTTCCTGATCGGCCGGGATGATCTTGCCCCCGCCATAGCCGCGTTCACCCGGAGGTATCTCAAACACGGGACTGGCGTCTTCATACCGCAACTCGGGCATGTCCGCGCCGTCGCGCCAATAGGCGAGGGTGCGGTTCAGCCAGTTCTGGTCGTC
>JAIRTI010000170.1 GCA_031255035.1 Desulfovibrio sp. | reverse complement strand
GGCGCTCTCGTTATCGTAAAGATATATTTTTTCAAAGCCGATGTAATGGTGATAGCCCACCCATTCGCGCAGAAACGGGGTTTCGTCCTTGGCAATGGCGCACAGGCCCAGGTAAAAGTCCGCCGCCATGGCCGCGCGCCTCAGCCGTCGGCTTTGGGAGGAGGGTTTTTGAACAGAAAAAGGGCGGTCAGGGCCGCGCCGACGCAAATGGCGATATCGGCCACGTTAAAAGCCGGCCAGTGATAGCCAGCGTAGTGGAAATCCAGAAAATCCACTACGGCACCCAGGCGTAACCGGTCAACAAGATTGCCGGCGGCCCCGCCAAGAATCGCCCCCAGAGCGATAAACAGCCCATGGGCCCGGGGGGGCGCCTTCCCGGCCATGGACAGGATCAGAACGGCCGCCAGGAGCGTCGCGCCCGAGAAAAGCCAGATCTGAAAATTGAGCGAGGGATCGTTCAGAAAGCCGAAGGCCGCGCCGTAGTTGCGCACATGCGCCAGGTTGAAAAAAGACGTCAGCACGATGCCGTCGTGCAGCGGCAAAAACTCAACCACGGCCTGTTTGCTCCATTGATCGAGAATGGCGACGCAAAGGGCCGGACCGATGATAAAGCAATAGCGCATGCCGGGCCTATTCTTCGCCGGTTTCGGGGATGGGAGTCACTTTTTCGCCGGGATCCAGTGCGGCCCTGGCGGCGTTTTTCGAGCCGCCGCCGAGCACCAGGGCGCGCCCCTGCCACGGACCGAGACTGACGGTCACTTTTTTACCGGAAACCGCATGGCTGCCGCCGGCGCCGACCACGGTCACCCGCGCCAGGGCCGAGGCGGGCATGTCTTCGAGAGTGATTGTTTCCTCGACGCTTTTGCGGGAGAAGTTGCACACGCTCAGCAGATAACTTTGGCCGTCCGGCAGCCGCGTGAGCAGGGCGATGCTGCCCCTGCCCTTGGTGGCGGGTCTGGCGCTGAGCTTTCCCTTGGCGATGCCGTATTGGGCGCGGGCCTTCATGAAGGCGCCGATACGGGTTATGAACGAGCCCTTTTGGTGTACCTGGACGTCCGCCGGGGGGTACAGATGCGGCGCGCGCGGCGCGCCCATGGTGGAGACGGGCCGTCCGGCGGACGACGAGGTCAGGCCGTAGCCGCCTCCGGCGGAGGCCTCGACATCCGGCTGGCCGCTCAAAGCGCCCCATTGCACGGGCAGGACGCCGGATAAATCCTGTCCGGCCAGCATCATCACCCCCGGCTGCATGGCCTTGAAAAAGATCAGCAGGCTGTGCCCGGCGGCGATATCGGCCTCTTTGGCCTGGGCCGTCTCGGCCTTGGTCAGATTGAGGGCCAGCGCGGCAAGGCCCGCGCCCGTGGCGTAGAGATAGTTGCCATTGACGGGCGCCGGGCTGATCTGTGAGGCTTTGGTCCGCATGGCCCGTTGGACGCTTTGCTGAAAGGCGGTGGCCTTGTCCCCGCCGCCGGTCCCGGCCAGATGGCTCAGGTAGGGCAGGGCGTAGTTCAGGCCGTCCTGCGCCGGGCTCACGTGCACCAGGCGGCGGCCGTCAATGCCGAGCCGAAGCATTTCATCGGCCATGAAGCAGGCCAGATCCGTTTCCCCGGTGAGCAGGGCATGCTCAGCGGCCGGCGAAAAGACGCTGTCAAAGACGAAATCCGCCCCTGATGCCGTAAAATCTCCGACATGCCGCAAGGACAGATTATCGTCCCGTAAAAAGCTCCAGCCGCCGTAGCGTCGGATTTCGCGGCTCATGGACTGGGCGGCGGTCAGGGCCGGCTCCACGCTTATGGTTCCGGAAGAAGAATGGGTATCCGGGTCCGGCTCCAAGCCCTGGAAGGCTTCAAAGCGAAGGCCGACCAGCGCCTGGCCCTGAAGGCCGACCTGACGGATGGCGCTGCCGGAAAGGATGCGGTGGGCCGTTTGCGAAGGGTCTTCCCAATTGAGCACGGCGTATTCGGGATTTTTATAATAGCGGTAGACCCAGCGGTAATTGTTGCCGTCAAGGCCGCGCACGACGCCCGTGGCCGCCCAGCCGCCGGAACGGGCCAGAGGCAGGCTTTCATCGCGCATGGCTTGGGGGAGCAACCCCTTGGCGTTCAAGGCGTCGATTTGCGTCTGCTTCAAAGCCTCGCCGCTCCATTCGGAGGCGACCTCGGGCAGATTGGGCCAGAGTTCTTCAGGTATTTCAACCATACAATAGATGCCGGGGTATTCGCGGACGTTCCGGGCCGCCAGGAAAAAGTCCGGCCCGAGGCCGGTGGCCGCCGGCACCAGGTCAGACCCCAGCAGGCCGTTGTTGTCGATCACCCTGCTCATAAGGCGCTTGTACTGGTCGTCATCGCCGGCGACGCGCGAAAAGTCGTATTGGACGACATCGTCGCCGGTATCGACGCTTTGCCTTTCCTTCGCCCACACGGAACCGCCCCCTTGCACCGGGGCCACATACAGGCCCTTGACGCCGGCTTCCCTCAGAATGGGCCAGATCTCCGATTCCGCAAGCTGGCTGAAAGCGGTGCTGCGGCTTGTGGTCAGCAGAGTCATGGGATGGACGAGCAGCCAGGTGTCGGCGAAATTCAACAGGCCGTCCGCGCCGCCCGTGCCGGACGATTTCCAGGCCAGTTCGCTTCCCGAGACGACCTTGGCCATTTCAGAGGACTCGGCCAGCATGGAAAAGCGTTCCAGGTGCTGCAAATAGCCGGGGTCGGCTCGCGGCATGGGCATCTGATCGGCTTCACCCGGAGGCGGCGGGGGCATTTTGCCGCTGCCCGGTCTGTGCAAGGGCCGGCAGGCCGACAGGATGAACGAAAGAATCAAGGCCAGGAGGACGAGAAGTAGGCGTTGCCGTTGCAGCATGAAGGCTCCTCAAAGAGGTTCGCAGAGTCGCGGGGCGGTGTCAGCCGTCTTCGGAACTGATGCCGGATTTCCAGAGACGGGTTTGCGCGAGCCGCTTTTGAGAGCGCGCAAACAGGGCGCCCTATTGTCGCAATAATAGCCGAGTCTGCCGTACGTGGCAAGCCGGTGCTCCTGTTTTATGCGAAAAGGCCGGGGCGCTTCCACGCCCCGGCCTGATGGTTATATAGGGGATCCCCACCCTGCGGGCTGTGCCCTTAACCAATAAGAGACAGCGCCATTTG